>CAZEQN010000150.1:1686-6467 GCA_964514335.1 uncultured Anaerolineaceae bacterium | reverse complement strand
CACGCTCCACAAAATCACCACATTGTCTGAACTGCCGGTCAGCAGGGCTTTGTTATCCGGGCTGAAGGCCACCGTATTGACGGAAGCCTCATGCCCGGTCAGGCGCGCAATCTGCTCGCCGGTATTCACATTCCACAGGTAGATGGTCTTGTCTTCGCTGACCGTCACCAGCATCTGGCCATCCGGGCTAAAGGCTGCCCCGTGCACCCAGTCGTTGTGGCCTTCAAAGGTGTACACCAGCGTGGTTGTTATGGCCAGCTGGTTGGTTTCGGGGTCTACCTGCTGGTTCAATTTCCACAGGCGGGCGGTATGGTCGTCGGTGGTGGTGGTCACCAGGTGGGTACCATCCGGGCTGAAGGCGGTGAACAAGACCTGGTAGCCGGTCACTTCTTCGCCTTCTTCGGCCGGGCGCGGGTGGGGGATAAAGCGCCCCATCTCGGCCCCGCTGGCCGTGTTCCAGAAAATCACCTGGCCGTCCCAGCCGGCGCTGGCGAGGATGCTGCCTTGGGGGCTGAAAGCCACCCAGCGCACAAAGGCGGCATGCCCCAGCAGGCGGGTAATGCTTTCGGTTTCCAGATCCCACAGCAGCACGGAATTATCGGGGTTGATGCCGCCCGCCGCCACCCGCCGGCCGTCCGGGCTAAGGGCGGCGGTGAAGAACTGCGAGCCGTCTTCATGGTAGCGTTGCAGGCGGGCGCCGCTGGCGGCTTCCCAGGTCAGCAGGGTGCCGCCCGTATCGGCCGTGACCAGCGTCTGGCCATTGGCCGAGAGGTCCAGCCCAAACACCGAGCCTTCCGCCTGAAGCGGGGCCAGGCTGGTTTGGCCGCTGGCGCGGTCCCAGACCTGCAAGAGGCCATCCTGTCCGCCGGAGAAAAACACCGAGCCGGTCGGGTTGAAGACCACCCGGCGCACCGGGGCAGCATGCCCCGTGTAGCGGCCATAGCCGCTGCTGCGGGTGCGCCAGATGATGATGTTGGTATCGTAACTGGCGCTGGCAACCTGGGTGCTGTCCGGGCTGAAAGACAGATCATTGACCCAGTTGGTGTGGGCGACCATTTCCTGGGCCAGGCTCGGCTGGGGGCCGGTCAGGTCCCACAGCAGAATGCGCTGGTCTTCGCCGCCGGAGGCCAGCCAGCGGCCATCCGGGCTGACGGCCATGGCGCGCACATTGCTGCGGTGGCCGGGCAGTTCAAATTGCAGGTCGCCGCCATTCACCCGCCACACCCGCACCAGCGTATCGCGGCCGGTGGAGAATAACTGGCTGCCATCCGTAGAAAACGCCACCGCATTGACTTCATTGGCGTGGCCTTCCAGGCGGCGCTGGACGGTCTGGCTTTGCACATGCCAGAGAAACAACTCGCCATTCAGCGAGCCGGAGGCCAGCCAGCGGCCATCCGGGCTGACCGCCAGCGAGAGCGCATCCGCGCCGTGGGTCTGGGCTGGCTCGGCCAGCTCAAAGCCCGGCAGGTTCCAGAACAGCACCCGCCCATCGGCCCCGGCGCTCACGAGGGTTTCGCCATCCGGGGCAAAGGCCAGGGCATTCACCGCCCCGCCAGCAGATAATGTACGGTTCAATTCCTGGGCATCCATGTCCCAGACAAAGATATTGCCAAACGAATCGCCCACCGCCAGCCAGCGGCCATCCTGGCTGGGGGCCAGCGCCAGGATGTCGCCCGCTTCGCTCATCGCCAGCAGGCCATAGGGCTGGCGGGTGACCAGATTCCACAGGTAGAGCTCGCGCCCCGCCCCGCCGGAAACCAGCCAGCGGCCGCGCGGGTCATAGGCCACGGCAAAGACCGTGTTCTCCGGCGCCGAGAGAAAAGTGTATAACGAGGGGTACTCCGCCAGGGTGGTGAGCAGGCTGGTGCGGGTTTCCAGGTCATCGCGTACCTGGTAGCCCTGCACACTCAAGAGCATGGCGAGGGCCGGGTTGCTATCCAGATTATTTACCGCCTGCACCGCCAGTTGGCGCGAAAGGGCGATTTGCGTTTGCTGGACGGCTTCGCGCCAGGCAAACAGGGCTGCCACGGCCAGAACCAGCGTCAGCGCAAGGCCCACGCTGGTGGCAATCAGCTGGTTGCGCTGGCGGGCGCTTTCGTGCCGCCGGCTGGCCAGCAGGTAGTCGGTTTGCAGTTGGGTAGGGGCGGGCAGCCGCTTGGCGCTGGAGGTGCTCATCCAGGATTCGGCCGCTTCCAGATCTGCGCCGCGCAGCAGGTAACTGTGGTCGCGTTCCTTGCGGCTCCAGGTCAGGGCGCGCTCCTGCAGGCGGGTGTGGCCTTTGACCCAGTCCAGGTCGGTCATCATCGCCGCCACCATGTCCTGCACGGCCTGTTCAAACGTGTCTTCCGGCCGGATGTACACCCATTGGTGGGCGGAGAGCGCGCCGGGCAGGGCGGCCATCTGCTTTTTGCGCGGCATGCGGTGCAGCACCGGCACCAGACGTTTGTTGTTGGCGACCGCGATTTCCAGCTCTTTCATGCAATATTCAGAGGTCAGCGAGTCGGGGGTGATGATGAAGATGAAGGCATCCGATTCTTCAATCGCCGCCACGATTTCCGCCATCCAGTTCGAGGTCAGCGGGATGCTGTCCCAGTCGGCCCACAGGTCGAGCTGGTTTTTGTCCAGATGGCTATGCAACTGGCGCGCGAACTCGCCATCTTTGCGGGAATAGGAGAGAAAAGCCTTGGTAGCGCTGATTTCTTTTGCCATAGGGTTAGGCCCGGTTGGCGCGCGGAACCAGCGTCCGCCGGGTTAAATGGAAAAGGGGTGTGCCGTTTTCGTTTGTCAAACGTCCAGTCCGTACTCGACCTGTAAATCGCCTCACTTTATTGTACCAATTTTTGGCCTTCCTAACTATCCCGCCGCGCCTCCAAAATCAAAATCGGGCTGGTGGCCGTAAACGCCTGGCGGGCATAGCCGCCATAGGGGGTTGGACGGAATCCGGCGGCGGTCAGTTCGGCCAGCAGGTCGGTGGCGGGAGTGAGGTGGTGGCAGACCTCGGCCGTGTGGCGTTGAACCTGGCCGTCCGGCAGCAGGTGGTCATAGTGCCAGCGGATAGTGAGGACATCCCCCTGCCGTCCCCAGCCGCTGGAAACCTGCACCGGATTGCCAGTATGCGGATGGGCAAAAGAGTCTTCCACTTCGTCTTCTGAATCGTCCAGCACCAACAGGGCCGCCGGGTTGGGCAGGCTGGCAGCGAACACCCCGCCGGGGGCCAGCCGCGGATGCAGGCCCGCCAACAGGCGCGCCCTTTCGCTGGCCGTTAGCGTGGAGTAGGTGTTGCAGGGCATCAGCGCCCCGGCCAGTTTTCCGGCCAGCGGCAGGGTAGTGAAGTCCGCCCGGAGTACCGGCGGCAGCCGCCCGCCGGCGGTCTGGCGCAGAATTTCCAGCGCCGCCGGGTCGCGCTCCAGCCCGATGACTGTGCCGCCGGCGCGCGCCAGCGGCAGCAGCACCCGCCCGCTGCCACAGCCCAGTTCCAGCAGGCGGCCGGGGTGTTCGGCCTGCAACCCCAGCCAGTAGGGCAGGTCGTCCAGTTCGTGTGCGTGCTGGGCATGCACGAGGGCCGCCAGTTCAATGGTCATGAGCAGGATTATACGGCAGGCGCGGCTTGCGCTCCCACCCGGAAACGTTTATACTCCACCCGGCATTCACGCCTTCGGGGCGTAGCGCAGTCCGGTTAGCGCACCGCGTTTGGGACGCGGGGGTCGGAGGTTCGAATCCTCTCGCCCCGACACATCAAAAAACACAGAGACCGCCATGAAAACCAAAACCACTCATCCCCAGATTAAACTCATCTTTGGCCCCAAATATGACGGCGTGATTGATGCCGTGCATTACGCCCGCGGCGGTAAAATTGACTGGGTGCGGGCCTACGAACGCCGCGGCCCGACCTGGTCTGACCATGTGTTGCTGGACCGCGCCGAGCTGGCCGCCCGCCTGAAAGCCGGCAAACGCTTCTACACCGGGGCGCGCCAGACCTACGAAGCCAGCGAGTTCACCCTCGGCAAACGCCTGCACCTGGTGGGCGAAGCCATCTGTACCGAAGGCGCCGCCGCAGACAAAGGCGACCATCTGGAGGGTCTGCCCGCCCTCTAGCCCGATGGGCAAGCGTCGGGAAACCGAAGGTTGACTCGCACTTCATCATTCGCTATACTGGATGTAAGCAACCAATGGAGGTATCACCGCCATGCGAGTAGATCACACAAAGAAGGAAGTTCTCACCGCCACTTAAGGCACGCGCGAGCTGCGCGTGCCTTTTTTATTCACTACTGGAAAAGGAGCACAACCGATGGATAACGGAATGGCCCGCAAGTACGAAAAAGCCAAACAATACGCCGAAGAGCGCCGCCGCATCCACGTCCGCAGCCTCACGGTGGACTTTGACGGCACCAACAACCCCCATACCGTCACCTTCAATGAAGGCCAGTGGCATTGCGATTGCGAATATTTCATCGTGCACCAGCGTTGCAGCCATACCATGGCGCTGGAAATCATCCTGGATGAGATGCTGCCCGAGGCGGTGTAGCTAACCCCACCCCTGACCAATAAAAATGCGCCTTCGCAAAGATGGCGCATTTTTTGTTTTTAATTCTTAGGATGTGTAGTTGGCCGTAAGGATCTATTTTTTAGTATTTTTCAACGGCCAACCACTAAAGTAGTCACTAACTCTCTACAAGGGCGAAAAGGCTGGGCTTTGAGGACAGCCCGGCTAATATATATGTATTGGACTACTCAAGCCGCATCGTTATCCATAAAGGGGAAGTCGCTGATGCGGAAAAACC
>CAZEQN010000150.1:0-1676 GCA_964514335.1 uncultured Anaerolineaceae bacterium | reverse complement strand
TCATCCAGCGGGATGAACTCGCCCCGGTCGGTGAACAGGGCGCCTTCCGCCCCGCCCTGGGTCTCGATTTTGATGGCTTCGCCGTTTTTGATGTGGTCTTCGAGGAATTTCTTGATTTTCATGGCGCGCTCCTCTGGATTTATTTTATACCAGAATCCGGCCTTTTAAATCAAAAAGACCGGGCAAACACCGGCCTTTTTTGCATCTGGCGGAGAGGGTGGGATTCGAACCCACGGTGACCATAAGCCACAACAGTTTTCGAGACTGCCCCATTCGTCCACTCTGGCACCTCTCCGAGCGAGTGCGTATTATACCTGAACTTGCCCGGCGGCCTACACCGCAAGTGGCTAAATTTTGGGGCTTGTCATTGCGAGCGAAGCGAAGCAATCTCCAAGCTCACAAGAGAGATTGCTTCGTCGGATTTCATCCTCCTCGCAATGACAGCGCAAACCATAAACTTAGTCACTCCCCCTACACGTCCACTGTATCGCCGCGAGCCGGGAAGTGGATTTTATCGCCCGCCAGCCCCCAGTTGGTCAGCGCTTCGGTCAGGCCGTCTGCGCCGCGTTGCTCGCCGTGCACGAGGTACACATTCTCCAGTTGCGGTTTGAGGCGCAGGGCGTAGTCGCGCAACAGGTCCTGCCCGGCATGGGCCGAGAAACCAGAAACCCGTTCCACATTAATCGCCACATCAAACGGCTCGCCAAAGATGCGTACTTTTTTCTCGCCTTCCTGCAGGCGGCGGGCGAGGGTGTGCGGCGCCACCCACGAGACCAGCAGCACTGTACTCTGCGGGTCATGGATGTTGTTGCGCAGGTGGTGCAGAATGCGCCCGTTTTCCATCATGCCGCTGGCCGAAATGATAATCATCGGCTCGTGGCGGTCGTTGAGGGCTTTGCTCTCTTCCACCGAGCGAATGTAGGTCAGCATATCAAAACCGAGGGCGGCGCGCTGGGCGGAATCGTCTACCATCGCCCGGGCTTCGGCATCAAAACACTCCGGGTGCTCGCGGAATACATCGGTTACGCTCACCGCCAGTGGGCTGTCTACAAAAACCGGCACACGCGGCAGGTCGCCGCTGTTCATCAGGCGGTGAATGGCGTACACCAGTTCCTGAGTGCGCCCCACCGCAAAGGCCGGAATGAGCACCTTGCCACCCCGTTTGAGGGTGGCGTTCAATTTATAGGCCAGGTCTTCGCGGGCGCGTTCCGGTGATTCATGCTGGCGGTCGCCGTAGGTGCATTCCATAATCAGCGTTTCGGCGTCATAGGGCATCACCGGGTCATTGATAATCGGCAGGTCGTTACGGCCGATGTCGCCGCTGAACCACAGTTTGTGGGTTTTGCCCCGCTCTTCAATCTCAATGTGCATGCTGCACGAGCCGAGGATGTGCCCGGCTTCCACCAGCGTCACCCGCACGCCCGGCAGCGGCTCAAAGGTTTTGTTCAACGATTCTTTGGTGAAGTGCGTCATGGCGGTGGTGGCATCCGCCTCGGTGTACAGCGGCTCGACTGGCGGCTCGCCAGCTTTGGCGCGGCGCTTATTGACGAACTGGACATCGTATTCCTGAATGCGACCCGAGTCAGCCAGCATCAGTTCGCACAGGTTGGTGGTGGCGGCATGGGCGTGGATGCGTCCCTTGTAGCCCAGCTTGACGAGGTTGGGCAGGTTGCCAG
>CAZEQN010000149.1:0-6538 GCA_964514335.1 uncultured Anaerolineaceae bacterium | reverse complement strand
AAATCCGGCTGATTTTGTTTTTGACCGCTTCTCTGCTATGATGAAATCCAGCAGGAGGTGGCCATGGGACCGGAAGACCCCGTTTCCGATTCAGAAACGCGCTTCGGTGAATTTGCCTCAAAGTATGTAACCAGCGCCAGCCATGCCAAAGGCACGGATCTGGCGCGCCTGCTGGAACTGGCCCAGCCCCAGGGGGATTGGGAAGTGCTGGATATCGCCACCGGCGGGGGGCATACGGCGCTGGCCTTTGCCCGGCATGTAAAGCATGTGGTCGCCAGCGACCTGACCGCCAAAATGTTGCAGGCGGCGGCCGATTTCATCAAAACCCAAAATGCAGACAACATTTCATTCCGGCAAGCGCAGGCGGTGGATCTGCCGTTTCAGGACAGCCATTTCCATGCGGTTACCTGCCGGATTGCGGCGCATCACTTCCCGGATGCGGCCGCGTTTGTGCGCGAGGCCGGGCGGGTGTTGAAGCCGGGCGGGCTGCTGCTGGTGCAGGACCATGTATTGCCAGATGACCCCGTAGCCGCGGCCGAAGTGGAAGCCTTTGAACGATTGCGCGACCCCAGCCACCACCGGGCTTTCACGGAAGGCGAGTGGCGCGCGATGTTTGCCGCGGCCGGGCTGGCGGTCACCCACACCGAGGTGATTGTGAAGCGGCACGGGTTTATGGAGTGGGCCGAGCGGCAGGGTTGTTCGGCCGAGACCATCGCCCAGTTGCAAGCCGATATGGCAGCGGCTTCGGCCGGGGCGCGGGCCTGGATGGAACCAAAAGACTGGGGGGCAGCAGAGGCTTCGTTTGTGAACCACCACATCCTGATTGTCGGCCGCAAAGCAGCCAGCTAGAATTACAAACGCTTGATTTGTCATTGCGAGGAGTGCGCAGCCCGACGAAGCAATCTCCCACCTGAACGCTGACCGCTTGTGTTTTAATCGAGGCATGCCCCCCCGCCCGACCAAACCGCTCGGCCAACCGACGCGCGGCAAGACCGCCCGCAACCGCCTGCGCAAGGTGGATGTGTTCCTGATGCTGTATGACCCGGCCCTGATACGGCGTACGGATGGCGAATACGCCCACGCCATCTATGTGGATTTGGGCTACGGCGCCGAAGCCACCACCACGCTGGAAAGCGCGGCCCGCCTGCGCACCCTGCACCCCGGCCTGCCGGTGCTGGGGGTGGAAATTGACCCGCAACGGGTAGCGGCGGCCCAACCTTACGCCGACCGGCTGACCCACTTCCGGCTGGGGGGGTTTAACCTGCCGCTGGCCGCCGGAGAAACGGTGCGGATCCTCCGGGCATTTAATGTCCTGCGGCAATACGAAGAAGCCGAAGTCAGCCCGGCGTGGGCGGCAATGGGAGACGCTCTGCTGCCGGGCGGCCTGCTCCTGGAAGGCACCAGCAACCCGACCGGGCGGGTGTGGTGTACCAATGTACTGCGCAAAACAGCGGGCCAATTGGTGCAGGAAGCCCTGGTCTTTGGCACCAACTTTCGGGCGGGCTTTGAACCGGGGATTTTCCAGCCGGTACTGCCCAAGAACTACATCCACCGCATGGTGGCGGGCGAGGCAATCTATGAATTTTTTGAGGACTGGAAGCGCGCCGCCCGCACCAGCCAGCCGGTACGCACGCTCGGCCTGCGCCAGTGGTTTGCGGCCAGCGCCAAAGGCCTGGCAGCCAGCGGCTATCGGATAGAATTGCGGCACAAATTTCTGAAGCGCGGCCTGCTGGTCTGGAGGTTGGATTCTGCGTAACTCTCGCCCAGTGGCGGGGTTATCTGCTGTTAAGGTTTTCTGTGCCCGCCTTTATTTATTCTGGAACATCACCCAAGGAGAAAAAACTGATGGCCAACAAAGTAGCAATTGTGACCGATAGCACCTCCTATATCCCCGAATCATGGCGCGAAAAATACAATGTACGCATCGCCCCGGCGGTGGTTATCTGGGACGGCGAAGAACTGCGCGACCTGTTTGATATCCAACCGAGTGATTTTTACAACCGACTGTCCGGCTCCAAGACCATGCCGACCACCTCGCAGCCCTCCCCGGCGGCGGTGAAAGCCCACTATGACGAACTGCTGGGCAAGGGCTTTGATGTACTGGGCATTTACGTTTCCTCGAAACTCTCCGGCACAATCGCCTCGGCCGAGCAGGCCAAAGCCATGCTGCCAGATGCCAACATCATGCATGTCGATACGCTCTCGTGTTCGATGGGCATTGGCTGGCCGCTGAAAATGGCCGGCGAAGCCGCCCTGGCGGGCAAGAGCCTGGCCGAATGCCACGCCATTGCCGAAGCCGCCCGCAACCACACCGGCGTGATTCTCACCGTAGATACGCTCGAATTTCTGCACCGCGGCGGGCGCATCGGCGGCGCGGCCCGTTTCCTCGGCACCGCCCTCAACCTCAAACCGGTGCTGGATGTGCAGGACGGCCGGATTGAACCGCTGGAGCGCGTCCGCACCCGCAAGAAAGCCCTGGCGCGCCTGGCCGAACTGATTGTAGAGCGCACGAAAGGCAAGGGCAACATCCGGCTGGCGGCCATTCATGCCAATGCCGAGGCCGAAGCCAAAGAAATGCTGGATATGATTTCTGCTGAAGTCAGCCCAACTGAAACGCTCATTACCGCCGTCAGCCCGGCGGTCGGCACCCACACCGGCCCCGGCACGGTCGGCATTGCCTACCTGGCTGGCTACGGCAGCTAACCCCCAACCCTGACTTACCGTCCTGGCTCGAGGAGGAGTCAGCGGGGCGGAGGCCTGTTCGCAGGGTTCCGCCCCGCACTTTTTAAGAAGCTGTTTAATATCCCCATTAAGTTATTAAGAAGATCCCATTCAAGACTCAACTTCATGGAATATCTAATGTAGGGGCGGGTTTAAGGATGCGAAGCATCCCAACCCGCCCCTACTGCCTGATTACAGGCACTTGTTAAGAAAGATTACGCCCACAAGGGACTAGGCTACAGGGGGGTAGGAAAAGAAGAATAGGGCGAAGCATGCTTCGCCCCTACGTTAGATTATGCGGGGAGCTAAAAGGCCAGCATGCGGGACATTTCGTGATAATCCAGATTGGCGGTGCGCTTCCGCCCCACGACCTCGCCAAGGGGGACAGACTGGATATCGCGACCTTCCAGACCGACCATCACATCGCTTTCGCCGCGCAGCAGGGCCTCCACGGCCGCCACGCCCATGCGGGTGGCGAGCAGACGGTCAAAGGCCGAGGGGCGGCCGCCGCGCTGGATATGCCCGAGGATGGTGACACGGGTGCGGAAGCCGATATCCATCTGATTGAGCTGTTCGGCGAGGTCAATGGATTTGATGCCGAACCCTTCAGCGACGACGATAATGGCGTGGGTCTTGCCACGGCGGTAAGCGCCCTCGATGGTCTGGGCAATCTCTTCGACCGTGGTTTCTTTTTCGGGGATGAGTACCATTTCGGCGCCGCCAATCAGGCCGGCCATTACCGCCAGGTAGCCGGAATCGCGGCCCATGGTTTCGACCAGGAAAGCGCGCCGATGGGAGGAGGCAGTATCGCGCAATTTGTCAATCGCATCGCGGATAGTATTGAGGGCGGTATCCACGCCAATCGCCATGTTGGTGCCCCACAGGTCATTATCAATACTGCCGGGTACGCCGACGACTTTAACGCCCTGCTCGGCGAGGGCGCGGGCGCCGCGCATCGAGCCATCCCCGCCGATGACCACCAGACCGTCAATGCCATGTTCGTTGAGGTTGCGGATGGCCTCCCGCTGGCCTTTGGCTTCCATGAACTCCGGGCTGCGGGCGGTGCCGAGGACGGTGCCGCCGCGCTGGAGGATGCCGCCCACATCGCGGGCCGCCAGCGGGGAGATATCACCGCTGACCAGACCGGCATAGCCTTCATGAATGCCCATTACGTTAATGTTTTTGGAGAGCGAGGTACGGACGACCGCCCGGATGCAGGGATTCATACCCGGCGAATCGCCGCCGGAAGTAAGTACGCCAATTGTTTTGATGCTCATTGTGTCAGGCTCCATTTGTATCGCAAACAACGCTTCTGCTTATACCATTAAAGCCTGCACCCTGCCGAAGCAGGGCACAGGAAAAAGACCGGCTGCCTTATTGCCGAGCAGATTACTGGTACAGAATCGGCTCGACCTTGATGTTTTCGGCGCCTACGACCTGCTCGAGGCGGGCGCGCAATTCATCGGTTAGCAGGGTGGTGTCGTTGGGGAATTCGAGGCGGTAGCCGCGCTTGCTTTCAATGACATAGATCGCAAAACGGTCATCGCCCGGGTAGGAGATGAGCATGCCGTGAATGCGGCGCATGCGCAGGATGTCGCGCGCCCGGTCGCCGCCGGAACGCAGGACCACAGTGACCATCTTGGGCGGGCCATCCGGGCGGGGCGGGGCCGGTTTTTCAACTGGCGGCAGCCAGGCCGAGGGTGGCCCGGGTTGAGTGGGCGGGGTTTCCGACACGGGCGCGTTGGAAGCAGCGGGCGCGCTGGACAATGCGGGGGCAGCCGCGGGGGCGCGGGTTTCGGGGGCGGCCAGGGCCGGCTCGGGGTGCTTTTGAGGTTCAATGTCCACGGGAATCGGGGCTTCACTTTCCGCCGGTTGGGCGCTGGGTTCTGGGGGTTCGGCTGGGGCCGGGTTGGCGGCTTTCTGGGCGGCCGCCACGGTCATGGGTTCTTCAAACCAGGGGTCAGGCGGGGTCTCGGGCGGGGGCGGCAGGCCGTCCTCCATGCCGTAGTAGCCCTGCGGTTCGGCAATGTGGGGCAGGGCCGGGTCGCCATCCTCATCCAGCGGTTCAGGGGTGGCGATTGGCTCACTGGAGTAGATAGCCATGTGGAGTTCGGGTTCCAGCTCGGCTTCGAGGGCCGCCTCGGGGCTCAAGCGCGGCAGCGGCGGGGGCGGCAATTCTTCGCCCGCTGCCAGCACCACATCCACCGAGGTGCGCACGCGGTCCACCAGAATTTTTGGTTCGCCGCTGGCGGAGTCCAGCTTGCCATCTACAATCACGACCTTATCAAATTCAAGCAGGCCGTGGCACTCGCGCCAGGTACGGGGGAAGACGACCAGTTCCATCATGCCGTGGACATCTTCCAGCCCAACGAAGGCCATTTCATCGCCCTTCTTGGTGTAGTGCTTGCGCAGGCGGCTGACCAGCCCGGCCACACGGACATGCTGCTCATGCTCGGCGAGGGAAAGGGTGGCGGCGGTGTGGGTGATGACGCGCTGCAAATCGGCCATAACGGGGGTGAGCGGGTGGTCAGAGACATACATGCCCACCAGTTCACGCTCCCAGTTGAGCATTTCGCGGCGGTTGACTTCCTCGTTGACTTCGGGCAGATGGATGGGTTCGGCCAGACCGGTATCGCCGCCAAAGAAGGAGAGCTGGCCGCTTTCGACCGCCTGCCAATGGCTGCTGCTTAAGGCCATCAGGGTATCCATCACATGCAGGAGGGCGAGGCGCGGGCCGTAGCCATCCAGCGCGCCAACTTTAATCAGGCACTCAAGGGCGCGCTTGCCGACCTTGCGCAGGTCCAGCCGTTCAGCCAGTTCGTTGAGGCTCGGCAGGGGGGTGTCGCCGCGCTGGGCCATGATGAGTTCCACCGAGCCCTGACCGACATTCTTGATGGCGCCCAGCCCAAAACGGATGTTACTGCCGCCATCTTCACGGTCTTCAATGGTGAAGTCCCAGCCACTACTGTTAATATCTGGCGGGAGGATGTCAATGCCCATCGCACGGCAATCGGCGACATAGGCGGCGACTTTATCAGTATCGTTCTTGGAGACAGAAAGCAGGGCGGTCATGTACTCGACCGGGTAATTGCATTTGAGGTAGGCCGTTTCAACCGCAATGACGGCATAATCGGCAGCGTGGCCTTTGGGGAAACCGTAACGGGCAAAGGCTTCCCAGTCGTTGAAAATCAGGTCGGCAACATCCTGGGTTACGCCATGCGCGAGAGCGCCTTCCACGAACTTGGCGCGGTTGGCGAGCAGTTCATCTTCCTGCTTTTTGGCAACCGCCTTGCGCAGAAAGTCGGCATCCGAGGCGGTGTAGCCCGCCAGGTTCATGGCGGTGTACATGATTTGTTCCTGGTAAACCGTGATGCCATAGGTCTCTTCCAGCACCGAGGCCATGTCCGGGTGGCGGTAGGTGACCGGTTGTTCACCGTGCATGCGCTTGATATAGTCAGGGATGAATTCCATCGGGCCGGGGCGGAAGAGCGCCACCATGGCAACGATATGGTCAAGCCGGGTGGGTTTCATTTCCTTCACCCAGCGGGTCATGCCCGCCCCTTCCAACTGGAAGACGCCGGCGGTTTCGCCGCGGCCCAGGAGGGCGTAGGTCTTTTCGTCATCCAGCGGGATGTTGTCCAAATTGAGGGTGAGGCCGTGCCGCTGGCGGATGAGGTCACAGGCACGCTGCATGATGGTGAGGGTGGAGAGGCCGAGGAAGTCTACCTTGAGCAGGCCGAGCTTATCAATGGTGGCCATCTCAAAATGGGTGTCGGTCTTGATGGGCGCATCTTCGGCCGCGGCGGCGGTGGGCCTG
>CAZEQN010000148.1:0-6542 GCA_964514335.1 uncultured Anaerolineaceae bacterium | reverse complement strand
AGCCGCCGGCGGGGCGGTGGTGAACGTGGCATCGGTGCATGCCATCGCCACCAGCGCCGAAGTGGCGGCCTACGCCGCCAGCAAGGGCGCCCTGCTGGCCCTCACGCGCGCCATGGCGATTGAGTTTGCCCCGGATGGCGTGCGCGCCAATGTCATTTTACCGGGGGCGGTCGATACCAAGATGCTGCGCGGCGGGGTGAAGCGCAGCGCTTTTGGCACCGCCAGCGTGGAGGACCGGCTGGATGCCCTGGCGAAGCGTACCGTCATCGGGCGTATCGGCACGCCGGACGAAATCGCGCGCGGGATTTATTTCCTGGCCGATAACGAACAATCGTCCTTCATGACCGGCCAGCCGCTGGTGGTGGATGGCGGGGCCACCACTCGCTTAAGTACCGAGTAACTGACGTGCGCAACCGGCTGAAGCAACTCACCCCGGATTTCGTGTGGCGGGCTGGCCGGGCGGCCTATCTGGGGCTGGTACATGCTCGCCAGTGGCCGCAGGCGACCTTTCACCCGTGGCGGCGCGCCAGCATCCGGCGGCTGGGGGAACAAAAAGACATCTTTACCGGCGAACGCTGTTTCATCATCGGCAATGGGCCGAGCCTGAAACACACGGATGTCAGCAAACTGGAAAACGAGTACACCTTTGGCCTGAATCGGATATATCTGGCTTTTGACGAGTGGGGCTTTGAAACCTCCTTCTTCGTGTCGGTCAATGACCTCGTCATACAACAGACCGCCGCGGAAATCGCGGCCCTGAACATGCCCAAGTTCCTCACCTGGCGTGCCCGGGAATGGGTGGGGCTGGATGAGTACACCGCCTTTCTGCACACCACCTATACCGGCCCGCGTTTCGCCCGGGATGCGCGCGGCCGCCTGTGGGAAGGGGCGACCGTTACTTATGTGGCCCTGCAACTCGCTTTCCACATGGGCTTTCAGCAGGCCATTCTGATTGGCGTGGACCACAACTTTGCCACGCAGGGTACGCCCAATACCACCATTACCTCGGCGGGCGATGACCCCGACCATTTTCATGCCGGCTACTTTGGCAAGGGCTTCCGCTGGCAACTGCCGGACCTGGAGACTTCGGAAATCGGCTACCGCATGGCGCGCCAGGCCTATGAACGCGCCGGGCGGCAGGTACTGGATGCGACGGTGGGCGGCAAATTGTCTGTTTTTGACAAAGTGGACTACGCCAGCCTGTTCTGATGCTGGCCGCCTGCTTTCCTGTATACTAATCCGTGATGACCAACCGAAACTTTCTCCTTGTGGCGGCCGCCCTGCTCCTGCTGGGGCTGGGTCTGCGCTTTATTGACCTGACCGATGCCCCGCTGGATTTCAGCCCCACGCGCCAGTTGCGGGCGGCGATTATCACCCGCGGCATCTACTACCTGAACCTGCCGGAAGCGACCGCCACCGAACGCGAAACCGCGGTGGCGCTGCGCGAGTCCATCGTGGATTTTGAACCGCCTCTATTTGAAACGCTGGTAGCGACCACCTGGCGCGTGACCGGCATCACCGAATTATGGGTGGCGCGCATCTATGCCATCCTGTTCTGGGGTGTGGCCGCGGGCGCGCTGGCGGCGGCCGCCCGGCGGCTGGCGACTCCGGGCGCGGCATTGGTCTCGCTGGCGTACATGTTGTTCCTGCCGTTTGCGGTGATTGCCAGCCGTTCGTTCCAACCCGAACCGCTGATGGTGATGTTTCTGTGCCTTGCCATCTGGGCGGCGCTGGGCTGGGCCGAGGAAAAAAACTGGAAGTATGCCCTGCTGGCCGGGTTGTTTGGCGGGCTGGCGGCCCTGGTGAAACTGTTTGCGGCCTACATGGTGGCGGGGCTGATGGTGGCCGTGGTCTGGCAGGCGCTGGGCTTGCGGGCGGCGTTCAAAAATCGCCAGGTGTGGGTGATGGCGGCTCTGATGCTGCTGCCCAACCTCTTTGCGTACTTTGTGGGGCGCGGCGATGCCGCTGGCAATTATTTCCAGGCCTGGTTTGTGGCACTCGCGGGGATACTGCTCACGCCGGAGTTTTACATCCGCTGGGCATTGTGGCTGGGCCAGTTGGTCGGGCTGGCCTTTGTATTTCTCGGCCTGTTCGGGCTGGTGCTGGCGCGCGGCGCGGGGCGGGCGGCTTTGCTGGGCGTGTGGCTGGGTTATGGCATTTACGGTCTCTCGGTGCCGCACCAGACCATCACGCACGATTATTACCACCTGCAACTGGTGCCGGTCATCGCGCTCTCGCTGGCCCCCCTGGCGGCGGCGGTGTTGCCGCAGGTTGCGGCCCAGCCGCGCTTCTGGCGGGCGGCCGCGGTGGGCCTGGCGGTAGTGGCCATTGCCCTGCCGGGCTGGCTGGCGCGCTCGCAAATGCTTTCAGTGGACCATCGTAAAGACCCGGAATATTGGATTCAGGTAGGGGCGCATCTGCCGCCAGAGGCAAAAGTGATTGCCCTGACCCAGCAGTACGGCTACCCGCTTTCGTATTACGGCTGGCGCCAGGTGCGCTTGTGGCCGGTGACCGGTGAGCTGGCTTTGGCCGAGGCGCGCGGCGTGGATACGCGGCCCTTTGCCGAGCAGTGGGCGCAGTACACCGAGGGCATGGATGTCTTTCTGGTCACGACCAGCAATCAGTTGGAACGCCAGCCCGAACTGCGCGAGCATCTGTATGCCAACTATGAAATTCTGCTGCATCAGGAAGGCGCGCTGACCATTTTTGACCTGCGCCAGCCCCTCGTTCCGTGACTTCGCTTTCCATAGTTACCCCTTCCTACAATCAGGCCGCCTATCTGGAGGCAACCATCCAGTCTGTGTTGGGGCAGGATATCCCCGGACTCGAGTACATCGTCATGGATGGCGGCTCGACTGATGGCAGCGTGGACATCATCCGGCGCTACGCCGACCGGCTGGCCGACTGGGTTTCCGAGCCGGATAGCGGCCAGGCCGAAGCGATTAACAAGGGGCTGGGGCGCGCCACTGGCGAGGTGGTCGCCTGGCTCAACTCTGACGATGTCTACCGCCCCGGCGCGGCCCAGGCGGCAATGGCCGCTCTCGCCGCTGACCCTTCGCTGGCGTTTGTTTTTGGCGACCTCGAATCGGTGGATGCGGCCGGGCAGGTGTTCAACACCATTCGCTACGCGCCCTATACGCTGGATGACCTGCTGGCTTTTCGTATTATCGGCCAGCCAAGCGTGTTCATACGCCGCAGTGCGCTGGAAAAGGCTGGCCTGCTGGACCTTTCCTATCATTTTTTGCTGGACCATCAGTTGTGGCTGCGGCTGGGGCAGCAGGGTGGCCTGCGCTATGTGCCGCAGGTGTGGGCGGCGGCCCGCCATCACCCGGCGGCCAAGAACACCGCCCAGGCCGGCGGTTTCAGCACGGAAATCTACCGGATTCTGGATTGGGCCCAAACCCAGCCGGAATTGGCCCGGCGCATTCAGGCCCGCCCGCGGCGGGTGCGGGGTGGGGCGCACCGGCTGGCGGCCCGCTACCTGCTGGATAGCGGCGCGCCCGGCCCGGCTCTGCAAGCCTACGCCCGTGCATTGAAGAATGACCCGGCCTACGCCCTCAAACACAGCCACCGCATGCTGTACGCTTTGGCGCGCTGGCTGGGGCTGGCGCCGCGGCGCGGCCGGGCGGGGTAGTCCTGTATAATCGCCGCACACAGGCAAGGAGCGCAGCGCAATGACCAAGCCCTACATTTTTGGGGTCATCCCGGCCCGGGGCGGCAGCCAGGGGTTGATTCAAAAAAATACCCGCCAACTGGCGGGCCTGCCATTGCTGGTGCACACCCTGCGGGCGGCCCAGGCCAGCCAGTTGCTTACACGGGCCATCGTCTCCACCGAAGATGGCCGTATTCGGGCGCTGGCGCGTGAGTATGGCGGCGAAGTGCCTTTCAACCGGCCGGAGCATCTGGCGGGCGAAGAGGTCTCTCCGGTGGCGGTCGTCATGCATGCGCTGGGTTGGCTGGAAGCCGCCGAAAACATCCAGCCTGACATTGTGGTTTTGCTCTCGCCCGGCGCGCCGCTGCGCACCGCCGAGGATATAGACAACATCCTCCAACTGCTGCTGGACAAGCCCAAGGCAGATTCGGCTATTTCGGTCAGCCGCCCGCTTAATGACAACCCTTATCTGGCATCAGTCCTCAAGGGCGGGCAACTGGAACCGCTGTTCAAGGCGCCGCCGGGCGTGCAGCGCCGAAATCTCGCCCAGCCCTTGATTCGCAATGGGGCTGTATTGGCTGTCCGACGAGATGCCTTCATTCGGAATGCTTCTTTTCATGGCCGGACGATGCTGCATTATGAAATGCCACCCGAACGCGGGGTGTATGTAGAAGATGACCTGGGGCTGGCGCTGGCTGAGTTTTTCCTGGGGCGACGAGCGGCGAAATGAGCCAGCCGGTTTTCCATGCCTCCATGGCCGTCTCGGCCTCCGGGCATTCCTTGCTGGCTTTGCTGCTGGATGCCCACCCGCAAATCCGCCACACCGGCGATACGATTCTGCGCGCCCACCTCAATCAGCGGGCGCAGTGCGCCTGCGGCCAGCCGTTTATGCAGTGCGAGTTCTGGGGCGCGTTGCGGGGCTGGCCGGGCTACGCCGCCCTGCGGGATGAATTTCAGGGCGGGCCGCTGAAAACCCTGTTCTCACTGCCGAGTTTATTTCCCCTGCAAAAGCTGATGTACGCCGCTTCCCCGGCCTTGCAACGCTACACTGCGCATTTGCTGGATTATCCCGCCCAGGTACGTGCGCTCACCGGCGCACCACTGGCTTTTTTTGGCCGCAAACGCCTGGCGGACTTGCTGCTGCCGCTGGCGGCCGGCGCGCCGGCGCGAGTACTGCACCTCACCAAGCACCCGCTGGCACAGGTGATTTCGTTTCGTAAACGCACGGCGCGGGCGCGTCAATCCCTGGCAGACCTGGGGCGCGAGTGGCGTTTCTACAACCAGCGCGTGGTGCAGGCGGCGTGGCTGCGGCCGGATACAGCCTACCTCCATATCCGCTACGAAGACCTGTGCGCCGCACCGCAGGCCACGCTAACTCACATTTGTGAATTTCTTGGCCTTGATTTTCATCCGGATATGCTGCGCCCCGGCGAAGTGCGCCCCGGGCATGTGTTGGGGGCGCGTAGCCTGGTGGGGGCGGCGGGTGAGAAATTCCCCGGCATCCGTCCACCGGATTTGAGCTTTGAGGCTTTGAGCGCTGCCGAGCAGGCCGCCGTCTGGCGCGTGACCGCGCCGCTGGCGCAGCGGTTGGGTTACCACCAAGGCTATACGAATGACTGAAAAGCGCCCCAACCCCAGCGCGGTCATCCTGACTGGCTCGGCCGCCAGCCTGCTGGGTAACCTGATTGACCTGATTTTCAGCCTGCTGGTGCTACCGCTGATGGTGGTGGCGTTGGGCAAAGAGCAGTACGGCATCTGGACCCTCGTCGGCCAGACCATCAGCTTTCTGATTCTCTCCAATCTGGGCGTGTCCAATTCGGTCGGTCGGTTTGTGGCGCGCGCCCGCGCCGCGGAGGACCAGCGCCAACTGGCGGCTGTAACCAGCACCAGCCTGTTTTTGATGGCGCTCTCGGGCGGGGCGATTTTTCTGGTCAGTCTGCTCATCGTTGGTCCGCTGCCGGGCTGGCTGGGGATTCAGGCGGCCGATTATGCCCTGGCGCGGGCGGTGTTTCTCATCAGCGCCAGCGGTCTGGCGCTGGCCCTGCCGCTACGCATCGGGGCGGGCGTGCTGACCGGCTACCAGCGCTACGGCTGGGTGAACGGGATGCAGGCGGTGTACTCGCTCTTGCGGGTGGCGCTGGTACTGGGGCTGCTGGCGATCAATGCCTTTACTCTGATTTCGCTGGCGATTGCGATGGCGGTCGCCTCGCTGGTACAGTACCTGATTTTGCTGGCGGTGGCCGGGCGGGTGGGTGGCGGCTGGCGGCGGCTGTGGGCGCGGCCCGACCTGCCGCTGGCGAAAGAGGTGCTGGGGCTGGGGCTGGCTTCGATGGTGATGGCCTTTGGCTCTTCGATTTACCGTGAAGGGATTGTGCTGGCGGCCGGGCCATTGCTGGGGGCCGGCGCGGCCGGGGTGTATGGCGTGGCGCTCACGCTCATCATGCGCATTTCGGGGCTGATTTCGCAAATCGGCAACCCGCTGCTCACGTTGGCCAGCGAAGCCCAGGGGCGCGGCGATATGAAACAGTTGCGGGCGCTCTCGGATGGCGTGCTGCGGGTGACCTTTGCGCTGGGGGCCAGCGCCGCGGCCGGGCTGGCGGTGTATGGCGAACCCGCCCTACGTCTGTGGCTGGGCCGCAGTGACTGGACGAATGCTGATTATGAAGCCGCCGCATCGGCTCTGACCTTGATGGCGGCGGCGCTGGCGGTGGGCCTGCCGCAGTTGGCGGCGCGCTCGCTCTTGCAGGGGGTCGGCAAACACTGGGCGGTGTGCTGGGGTTTCCTGGCGGCCAGCATCGCCGGGCTGGCGCTGGCGGTTGGGCTGATGGCGGGCGGTTGGGGCATTCGCGGGGCGGCGGCTGGCTGGGCGCTGGTGTTGCTGGTTCAGGGC
>CAZEQN010000147.1:719-6555 GCA_964514335.1 uncultured Anaerolineaceae bacterium | reverse complement strand
TGGATATCGTGGTGCCGGTGGATACGACCATCCCGGTGCGGCTGGTGGTGCCCATCAGCATCCCGCTGGCGGAAACGGAATTGCACGAACCATTTGTGGGCTTGCAGGAAGTGGTCTCGCCGTACTATGACCTGCTGGCGCCGCTGCCCAACAGCTGGGCGGCGCTGCGCTGCCAATTGGGGTTGGGGGGCTGCCGGTAAGCGGGCGGTCTGGAAAAAATAAAACGCGCCCACACGGGCGCGTTTCTTGTTTGGGGATGTTAAATGGCGGGGGGCAGGGGTTCGTCTTCGCGCAGGCCATCCGGTTGGCGGCCGGGCAGGGGGGCGAAGAAAGCAAAGGCAACCAGAATAGGGACGGCCACGAAGGCGGCCGCCACCAGCGCCATGACGAGCAGTTCGGGGAGGGTGAAGAAGGGCTGCCCGCTAGCGGCTGTGTGGGTGAAGCCATCCATGCCGACGAACAGGGACAGGCAACTGCCCGGGCAGGCGCAGAGCAACACGGTGAGGATGATGAGGGCGGTGCCCACATTTCGTTTGTCCATACCGGCAGAGTATACCGCAGGGGAACAGGGTGCAGCCACAAAACTATTGCAAAATATCTTGTGAAAATTACAATAAATACATGATATTTATCTTGCTGAATTGATGGACTTTGCAATACAAAAGTTAACGAAACAGGCCGGCCCACTATGCGGGGCCGGCCTGTGGGTTGTGTGGTTCAGCAATATCAGGGGGTGCAGCGGCGGGCTTCATCCCAACCGTAGAGCAGGCCGGTGAGGTCTTCCAACTGCAGGCCGCAGACATCCGGCCGGGTGAGGGCGAACTGGGTGTAGGTGAAGAGCGGGATGGCGGGCAGCTCGGCGGCGAAGATTTCCTGGGCGGCCGCGTGCAGCGGGCCGTGGGCGGCCTGGCCGGGCAGGGCGTTGCGGGCGGTCTGGCAGCTATCGTCAAATTCGGCGTTTTGCCAGCCGGTCACGTTCCAGCCGTTCCAGCCGAGGGGGAAGGCCTCGCCTTCCGGGCCGGGGATGGTGTAGCCGAGGAACAGGTGGCAGGAGGGCTCCAGCGAGTTATCCACGGCCCAGGTGTATTGGGCGAGGTCAAAGGTGCGGCCAAAGACCGGGCTGGCCTCGCCGGTGGCGTAGTACTGGTCGCGCGGGGTGATGGTGACTTCCACGCCGATGCCGCAGGCGCGCAGGTCGTCCACCAACTGGGTGGCGACGGCGCGGTTGATGGGGTTATCCACCACGGCGTAGCCGATATTGAAGGGCGTGCCATCCGGGATGTCGGCGATGCCGCGGGCGCTGCGCTGGCCGTCTGGCCCGGCAACCCAGCCGGCTTCTTCCAGCAGGGCGGCGGCCGCGTCGGGGTCATGCGGGTATTGGGCGGCGGCGGGGTTGAAGAGGGCATGGGTATCAGGCAGGTAGGTGTGCAGCACGGCGCCCTGGCCGGCGGTGGTGGCGGCCAGCAGCGCTTCACGGTCCAGGCAGTGGGCAATGGCCTGGCGGGTGCGGACATCGCCAAAGAAGTTGGGCCGGTCAGTGGCGGGGGCGTAGCCGTCATCGTAACTGCGGGGGGTGATGCCAAAGTAGAGCAGTTCCCAGGCGCCGGCATTGCTGGTGAGCAATTTGGCGCGGCCGCTTTCGGCCAGGATCTGCAGGTTTTCCGGGGTGACGCCGGCGAGGGTGCTGGGGTCGAGGACGTCGCATTCGCCGCTTAGCAGACGGGCGAGGTTGGCCTCGCCGTCATTGCCCACCACCTGAAAGACCAGCGGGGCAAAGCGGGCGCCGGGTTCAGCGCCGGCGTAGTTGGGGGTGGGGTAGAGGGTGAAGGTGTCTTCATCCCAGTCTTCCAACTGGTAGGGGCCGTAGGTGGAGGGCACGATGATGTCCAGGCGGGCGCCGGTGCCGGTGAAGACATCCTCGCCATCCCAGAGGTGGCGGGGGAGCGGCTGCCAGAAGTAGGTCATGTAGGAGCGTGGCACCGCGCCGGGCAGGCCGGTCCAGACGAGGGTGGTGTCATTGGTGGCGGTGTAGCTGGCGGTGAGGGTCGGGCGGTTGTTGCCAGCATTGGCCAGGTTCTGGGTATTGAGTTCAAAGGCATAGACCGAGTCGTCTGCTGTAACCGGCGTGCCATCGCCCCAGGCGAGGCCGGTCTTAAGCGTGAAGGTGACCGCAATCTGGTCCATCAGCAAGGGTTCATCCGGGTTGTAGGGAATAGCACAGTCGGCGCTGTTGCAGGCGGCCGGGCGGACAAGCATGCCAGCTTCCAGGGCGGCAGGAGCGCCATCCAGCCCGAGGACGGTCTGGCCTTCGCTGACCAGGACGGGGGTGATGACGGCGCTGCCATCTGCCAGGCTGGGGAGGCCCGTGAGGAGGTTGGCCTGCAGGGCGCTGTTCTCCACATAGAAGGCGGCCGGGTAGATGGCTTCCTGGAAGGTGCGGGCCCAGATGTTGGGGGCGGCGTAGGGGTGCAGGGCGTTGGGAGCATCGCCCAGGCAGACGGTCAGGCTGGGCAGCGTGCCGGGCGGCAGGCTGGGGGCCGCGGCCGAGGCGGCGGGCTGGGGCAGGCTGGGGGTGGCTTCTTCAGCGCCACCGCAGGCGGCCAGAAGCAGAACGAGAATCAGGAGGGGGAGGGTTTTGAGTACGCGCATTCGGCGATTTTAACACAGCCGCCGAGTGGGAAGGGGCGGCGGAACAGCATGAGATGGACAGCATTAAAGGAAGAGAGGCTGCTGCGCTTCGGGCGGGAAAGCTTAGAAATTGCTGAGAATGTTTCAAACGGGTTGACGGTGGGGGTTGCAATCCGTGTATAATTTGTTAACTTGTGATTAACCGCCCAATTGGGAGTCTGTCCCATTGATGCCAATTGAATTTCGCATCCACACTTTGCCCGGCCGAGGCGGCCGTTCTGACTGGAAACGACAAAAGTTTTCCGGCTCCATTGCTTTGCGCGTATTACAAATCCGTTATAATTCCGGTTTGGTTTGCAATCTCTGACCGAAACCGGTTTATTCGCGTGTCCTGAATAAACGAAAGGAGGTGGTTGCGTAAGTAGATCCGGATAGACGATGTACCCTTACAACCTCACTAAACCATGTTTCTGGAGGAGAAACACAATGATTAAGAATCGCTTGATGCTCGTGCTCGGCCTGCTGGTGATCGCCAGCATGGTGCTCGGCGCCTGCGCTCCGCAGCCCACCGCCACCACCGAGCCGGCCCCGTCGGCCACTACGGATCCGACGAACACGACTGCCCCGACCGAAGAGGTTGTGGAAGCTCCCCGCACGACCCGCAAGGGTGGCTGGCTGGACCAGATCACCATGACGGTTGTGACGGCGGATGCCGCCATCACCCAGATCTCCGCTGGCGCGATCGACGTGTATGCGTCGAACCTTTCCCGCCCGCAGGACATCGAAGCGGCGGATGCAGCCGGCCTGGAGCGCTCGTTCCAGTTTGGTATTTACTACGAGGTCACGTACAACCCGTCTGGTGAAGGCGAAGGCAATGTCTTCCCCGCCACCGGCACGTTGAACCCGTTCTCGAACACGCGCGTCCGCGAAGCCATGAACTGGCTGATTGACCGCAACTTCATCAACCAGGAAATCTACGGCGGCAACGCTGTACCGAAGTTCTTCTCCTTCGTGTCTGGTTTCCCGGAATACGCTCGCTACGTCGAGACGATCCGCGGCCTCGAAGCCCGCTACCAGTACGATGTAGCCCGCGCCGATGCCCAGATCACGGCTGAAATGGAAGCCATGGGCGCCGTCAAGAATGGGGATGGCGTGTGGACCTTCAACGGCGAAGTCGTGAACGTGATCTTCCTGATCCGCACCGACTCCGACGGCACCCGCGTTCCGATGGGTGACTACATCTCCAACCAGCTGGAATCAATCGGCTTCTCGGTGACCCGCCAGTACGGTACGTCTTCCGAGCTTTCGGCCCTGTGGGTCGGCGGCAACATTGACGACGGCCTGTGGCACCTGTACACCGGCGCCTGGGGCGTTGGCGGTATCACCCGCAACGATGCTGGCGACTTCCAGTTCTTCTACTCCCCGAACAGCGTGTACGCCTTCACCACCCTGTGGCAGGGCTACACCCTGAGCGACGAACACCTCGCCCTGTATGACGACCTGGCCAACAGCGCCTTCACCTCGCTGGAAGAACGCGATGCGATGGTTGCCGAAGCCCTCGAGTCCACCTTTGAATACAACTACCGCACCTGGGTGGTGGATGGTCGCGCTTTCAGCCCGTGGCAGCCGAACGTCTCTGTGGCGTATGACCTGGCCGCTGGCGTAGACATCAACCCGCTCTGGCCGCACACCCTGCGCTTCGATGATGCCGAAGGTGGCAGCCTGAACTGGGGTACCCCGGACCTGTTCGTTGACCCGGCCAACCCGGTCGGCGGTTCGAACTGGACCTACGACAATCAGTGGCAGCTTGCCACCAATGACCGCGGCGTGATGGGCAACCCGCACACCGGTATCCCGCTGCCGCAGCGCATTGAACGTGCCGAAGTCACCATCCAGACCGGCCTGCCGGTTGGCGCGACCTACGACTGGGTTGACCTGTCCTTCGCGGACACAATCGAAGTCCCGGCCGACGCCTGGATTGACTGGAACGTTGAGACCGAAACCTTCATCACCGTGGGCGAGAAGCACCCGGATGGCCTGACCGCGACTGTGAAGTCCGTGGCTTACTACCCGGCTGAACTCTACGACGTGACCTGGCACGACGGCAGCAGCTTTGATGTGGCTGACGTTGTGATGGCGATGATCATGACCTTCGCCACCGGTACGGAAGGTTCCCCGATCTACGATGAATCGATCGCCGGCAACCTCGAAGCCTTCAAGGCTGGCTTCAAGGGCTTCAAGATCGTTTCCGAGAGCCCGCTGGTGGTTGAGTTCTACACGGATGCCTGGCAGTCTGACGCCGAGCTGAACGTGACGACCCTGTGGCCGGCTTACGGCTACGGTGACGGCTCCTGGCACGTGATGGCGGTTGCCAACGCGGCCGAAGCCAACGGCGAACTGGCCTACACGGCTGACAAGGCCGAAGCTGGCGAAATCGAGTGGACCAACTTCATCGGCGGTCCGAGCCTCGAAATCCTGAAGGCCAACCTGGACGCGCTGGCGGCGGAAGGCACCGTGCCGTTTGCTGCGACCCTGGGTATGTACGTGACCCCTGAAGAAGCTGCCGCTCGCTACGCGAACCTGGACGCTTTCTATGGTCAGTACGGCCACTTCTGGGTCGGCACCGGCCCGTACATTCTCTCCCAGGTCTTCCTGGTGGAGAAGCAGGCCGTGCTCGTCAACAACCCGAACTACATCGACCTGAGCGACAAGTGGGCCGGCTTTGCTGAACCCAAGATTGCCTCGGCCGAAATTGACGGGTTGGCCCGCGTGACGGTTGGAACCGAAGCTGCCTTCGATGTCTTCGTGACCTTCGCAGGTGAAGCTTACCCGGCCGACGAAATTGCCAGCGTGAAGTACATTCTGTACAACGCCGCCGGCGATATCGTTGAAGTCGGTGAAGCCGCTCCGGTGGCGGATGGTCAGTACTCGGTGACCCTGAGCGCTGAAACCACCAACGCCCTGGGCGCTGGCTCCAACAAGCTGGAAGTTGCGGTTGTCGCAATTCCGGTCAGCGTTCCGGCCTTTGCTACGTTCGAGTTTGTAACGGAGTAAGGTCAGATCGCTAAGTAAGATCTGAAGTACGGACAGGGGCAAGGCCCTCAAAAGCCTTGCCCCTGTCTTGAACACCGGCCGGGAAGCCGGGCGCCCAAAAACCGGGGCCTGGCGAAAACTCCCAACCCATTCATCAAGGTTTGTGGTTTTCGCA
>CAZEQN010000147.1:0-709 GCA_964514335.1 uncultured Anaerolineaceae bacterium | reverse complement strand
AGAAATGCAGTAAAAAAACCAGCAGAAAGAGGTGTTGCCATGAGTGTAGAAGTTCAAAGCCAACCCAGCGCTGAAATCGCCCCCAAGCGGGCGAGCGCGGCCATGCAGTCCTTTACCCGGGTGGCCAAATACACAGTATTGAAAGTCTTTATGCTTTTCATTACGGTGGCGGTCGGTGTGTACCTGACCATATTGATTGCCAATATGGGCGGGTATGTGGACCAGATTATGAAGGGCGAAATCCGCGAGCGGATTGCGCAGGGTCTGAACCGTGACCCGCAGTTCAAGGCCATGCTGCCAGAGCAGCGCGCCGAGTGGGTGGCACAACGTGTGGCCCTGGAAGAAGACCGCCTCGGCCTGAACAAACCGTTTGCCATCCGCAGTATTGGTTACCTGACCAACGCCCTGCGGATGGAACTGGGGCGGGCGCAGAATATGAGCGCCGACTCCGGCTCACGCCAGGTGCGGCTGATTATTCTGGAACGGCTGGCGCCGACCCTGTTGCTGATGGGCTTCTCCAATATGTTTTTGTTCTTTGGCAGCATTGCGATTGCGCTGGGCCTCTCGCGCAAGTATGGTTCCTTCTGGGATAAGCTGATTGTGGCGATGTCGCCGACCTCTTCGGCCCCGCCGTGGTTCTATGGCGTCTTCTTCATTCTGATTTTTGCCGCCATCTTCCGGGTGCTGCCATTTGGCGGCATGCTGGATG
>CAZEQN010000146.1:0-6592 GCA_964514335.1 uncultured Anaerolineaceae bacterium | reverse complement strand
GCCACAGCAACCCGGTCTACAAGGTGGATGAAGTCGTGCACTATGGCGTGACCAACATGCCCGGGGCCGTGCCGCGCACCAGCACCTATGCCCTCTCCAATGCCACCCTGCCCTATGCCATCAAACTGGCCGAAAAGGGTTTGGCCGGGGCGGTCAAGGCCGATGCGGCTCTGGCGCTGGGCGTAAACACCTATCAGGGCAAGGTAACCTACAAAGCGGTGGCAGAAGCCTTTGAAATGGAGTATGCTCCGCTGGCCGGACTGCTCTAACGGCAACACCCTTTCTGACTCAAAAGAGCCCCGGCCGGGGCTCTTTTTGATTTGTGTATGGTCCTGGAGAGTGTCCACTTCGCTGGGTCTTTAACTGGAGTCGAGCCATCCAAACCGGACACTCCCTTGTCCTGATTCGGCTATGTTTTTTGACCGCTATCTTGTAAAATACGGGCACATTTGGGCAGCCACCGCCCACCCCCCCCAAGGATTGAGCCATGTCTTTAACGACCCACTCCCTTCGTAAGCTTTTGTTTTTTGTGATTGCACTGGCGCTGACCGCCCTGGCCTGCAACTTCGGTGCGGCCCCCACCAGTGAAACGCCGACCGCTGCCCCCACCAGCAGAGCCCAAAATGCCATTCCCTATGAAGCCGTGGTGCAAATCTGGGCCATGACCTATGACAACAACGGCCAGTTGCAACCCAGCTGGACCGGCTCCGGCACCATCATCACGCCGGATGGCTACATCCTCACCAACGCCCATGTCGTCCTGCCGGACCAGTACTACCCGGTGGATGCTCTGATTGTGGCGATGAGCGCCAGCGAAGACCGCCCACCCGAAGCGCGCTATTATGCCCAGGTGTACCAGGCCGATGAAAAACTGGATATCGCCGTGATTCGCATCATCCGCGACATGAACAGCAATGACGTAAACCACGCCAGCCTCAACCTGCCCTATGTACCATTGGGCGACCCGAGCCAACTGCGGCTGGGCGATGCCATCACCATCATCGGCTACCCAGGCATTGGCGGCGAAACGATCACCCTGACGCGCGGCGAAGTCAGCGGCTTCACCTCTGAACCCGGCTATGGCGACCGGGCCTTCATCAAGACCAGCGCCACCATCGCCGGCGGCAACTCCGGCGGCCTGGCAGCGGATGCCAACGGCTATCTGGTGGGCATCCCGACCCAGCTCGGCTACGGCGGCGATGACCAGTTTGTGGATTGCCGCGTGCTGGCCGATACCAACCGCGACGGCCAGATTGATGACCGGGATGCCTGCATCCCCACCGGCGGATTCATCAACGCCCTGCGGCCCATCAACCTGGCCCTGCCGCTGATTGCCGCCGCCCGCAACGGCCAGATTAACGTCGCCAGCGCCGGGGCGCCGGTAAGCGTGCAGCCCGCCAGCGGCACGCTGGTTTTCAGCGATGATTTCTCCAGCGCCAATAGCGGCTGGGACCGGTATAGCGACAGCAATGGCGGAACAGACTACGCCGATGGCGGTTATCTCATTTCTATTCTGACGGATTTCTACCTGTTCTGGGCCAACCCGGGACGCGATTTTGACGATGTGATTGTGGAAGTTTCCGCCAGCAAGGTGGGGGGCACCTCCGGCGTGGACATTGATGATGACAATAATTACGGTATCATCTGCCGCCACCGGGATGTGGACAATTTCTATGTCCTGGTGATTTCCAGCGATGGATACTATGGCATTCGCAAACGCGTAAATGGCGGCGACATCGATTTTATTGGCCTGGATGGGATGGGCTATGATGAGGTCATAAATCAGGGCAACGCCACCAACACCATCCGCGGGGAATGCATTGGCAACACGTTGCGCCTGATTGTGAATGGCTACCTGCTGCTGGAAGTGGAAGATGATGACATCCGTAGCGGCGACGTTGGGTTAATGGGCGGCACATTCAACGCCACCCGTACGGACATCCTGTTTGATGATTTCAGGGTCAGCACGCCGTAGAATGGATGAAATTCGCCAATTGAGAATGCCGGGGCGGCCTGTGGGCCGCCCCGGTTTTTTCGTCCTCCATTAGAATACTCCTACCATGACCATGACCTACCAACCCGTTATCGGCCTTGAAATCCACGCCGTGCTGGAAACGCGCACCAAAATGTTCTGCGCCTGCCGCCTGGTCGGCTCCACCCATGCCGAACCCAACGCGGCGGTCTGCCCGGTGTGCGCCGGGATGCCCGGTACACTGCCCACCCTCAACCAGCAAGCGGTGGAATTTGCCCTGCAGGTTGCTTTGGCGCTGGAGTGCGAGGTCGCGCCGGTGAGCGTGTTCGCCCGCAAATCTTATTTCTATCCTGACCTGCCCAAAGGCTACCAGATCTCGCAATATGACCAGCCGCTGGCGCGCAACGGACGAATACTGATACATACCGAGGCGGGCGAAAAGACCATCCGCATCCGGCGCGTACATCTCGAAGAAGATACCGGCAAACTGACCCATCTGTCAGAAGAGAATCAGCCCGCCACGCTGGTGGACCTCAACCGGGCGGGCGTACCACTGCTGGAAATTGTGAGCGACCCAGACCTGCACAGCGCCGCCGAGGTGCGAGCCTATGCCGTGGCGATCCACAACCTGTTGCGTTACCTGGGCGTGAACTCCGGGGATCTGGAAAAAGGCCTGTTCCGGATTGAACCCAACATCTCACTGCGCCTGCCAGGCAGCCCGGAGTTTGGCACGCGGGTGGAAGTCAAAAATTTGAGTTCCTTCCGCAGTCTGGAACAGGCGGTGGCCTATGAAATCAAACGGCAGACCGCGGTACTGGAAAGCGGGCAAGCCGTGGCCCAGCAAACCCTGGGTTGGGACGAAGCCGCCGGGCACACCCTGCCCCAGCGCAGCAAGGAGGATGCCGAGGACTACCGCTACTTCCCGGAGCCGGACCTGCCGCCGCTGGTGATTTCCGCAGACTGGCTGGCCAAAGCCCGCGCTGCCCTGCCAGAACTGCCGCAGGCGCGCGCCGCCCGCTTCCAGAAAGAGTATGGCCTGGCGCGCCCCACCGCCGAAACTCTGACGGATGACCCGGCCGTGGCGGATTACTACGAAGCGCTGACCGCCGCCAGCACCCCGCAGGCAGCCGCCAACTGGCTGACCGGCGAGGTCTTCGCCTGGCTCAACCAGCGCGGGCTGGGCATCTCGGAATACCCGTTGCAACCGGCAGCCCTGGCCGAGTTGGTGCGCCTGGCCGCGGCCGGAGAAATCAACCAGAATACCGCAAAGACCGTACTGGCCGAAATGCTCGCCAGCGGGCAAAGCGCCAGCGCGATTGTGGCCGCCGGCGACCTGCGCCAGGTCAGCGACCCGGCCCAACTGACGGCCTGGGTCAGCGAAACGCTGGCCGCCCACCCGGAGGAAGTGGCGAGCTACAAAAATGGCAAGACCGGGGTGCTGCAATTCCTGTTCGGGCAGGCCATGCGCCGGGCGGGCGGCCGCGCCCACCCGGAGGCCCTGCGGGCCGAGTTGCAAAAACTACTGGATTAAGTGCGCTCCTCGCCCCGGCCTGCTATAATTTGGAGGTCAGGTTTCCTGTATTCAGCGGGAAGTTCGTCCTCAATGCTGGCTGTACGCCTTGACGCTGAACCTGAAACAAGTACACTCCAACTGACGGCGCGCCGCGCCCCTACACCTCTTAAGACACAAGGAACCCACGCATGTCCAACACCACCAACGCCTTTGAAATGGCTCAAAAGCAATTCGATGATGTGGCCGAAATGCTCAACCTCGACGCCCAGGTACGCGAGATTTTGCGCTGGCCGACGCGTGAGTTCAAGTTCCAGATTCCGGTCAAGATGGACGATGGCAATATCCGCGTTTTCTATGGCTACCGCGTCCAGCACAACGATGCGCGCGGCCCCAGCAAGGGCGGCATTCGCTTCCACCCCTCGGAAACGATGGATACGGTACGCGCTCTGGCGATGTGGATGACCTGGAAATGCGCCGTGGCCGATATCCCCCTCGGCGGCGGCAAAGGCGGCGTAGCCGTTGATTCAGCCACCCTTTCGCTGAATGAAAAAGAGAAACTCACCCGCGGCTGGATCGGCCAGATTCACCGCAACATTGGCCCGCGCCTGGACGTACCCGCCCCGGATGTTGGCACCAACAGCCAGATGATGGGCTGGATGATGGACGAGTATTCCAAACTGGTGGGCGAGTACACCCCCGGTGTTATCACCGGCAAACCGGTCGGCAGCGGCGGCTCGCTGGGCCGCACCGAGGCCACCGGCTACGGCGTAATTTACAACGTGCGCGAAGCCATGAAGCATCTCAAGCTGGACCCGGCCAAATCCACGGCCGCGGTGCAGGGCTTTGGCAACGTGGCGCAGTACGCCGCCAAAGGGTTCAAGGAAATTCTCGGTGGCAAGGTCGTGTGCGTTTCCTGCTGGGACCGCGAAGCCCGCGCCCCATTTACCATCTCGCACAAAGATGGCGTAGATGCCGACTTCCTTATGAGCATCACCGACCAGTACGGCAGCATTGATAAATCCAAGGCTATGCCGCTCGGCTATGAAGTGGAAGAGGGCGAGGCCTGGTTAAGCAAAGATGTGGATGTACTCATCCCCTCGGCGCTGGAAGCCCAGATTACCGGCGAAAGCGTGAAAAAAATCAGCGACCGAGTCAAGATTGTGGCCGAGGGCGCCAACGGCCCCACCACACCGGAAGCCGATGCGGTCTTTGAGAAGAATAACATCTTCGTCATCCCGGACTTCCTGTGCAATTCGGGTGGCGTGACCGTGTCTTATTTTGAAGGCGTGCAAAACGACATGAACTTCTACTGGCAGAAGGACGAGGTCCTTGACCGGCTGGACACCAAGATGACGCGCGCCTTTGCCAATGTACTGGAAATGAGTGTGCGCGAAACAGTTTTCATGCGCGATGCCGCCTACATGGTCTCGATTGGCAAGGTGGTGGAAGCGATGGAGATGCGCGGCTGGTTGTAAGCCGCCAGATCGCATGATTTACCGCAGCCGATTTCGCAAAGAAATCGGCTGTTTTTATTGACTCCCTTCGGTACAATACACCCACCATGCAAAACCCGCCTTCCAGCGCCCCTCTGCCACCCCCGCCCAACAAACTCGGGCCATTGTTGCTGTACTTCCTCAACCGGTTGCGCATCTACTTCCGGCATCTCATCCGGCGGGTTTTGCCGCCAGTCAGCGTTGAACGTCAGGCTGAAGTCATTATGAAACTGCGCGAGTCCTCCACGCCGGATTTTGACTTCTTCGTGCTGGTGGTGCTCTCCTGCATGATTGCCACATTTGGCCTGCTGATTAATTCGGCCGCGACCATCATCGGGGCCATGCTGGTCGCCCCGCTGATGTCGCCCATCCTGGGGCTGGGACTGGCCAGCATCAAAGGCGATGCCACCCTGGTGCGCTCGGCCAGCACCGCCCTGCTGCGCGGCGCTTTGCTGGCGATGGTTATCTCCATCCTGATTACCCTGACCAACAGCCTGCTGCCATTTATCAGCTTACAGGAACTGCCCACCGAAGTGCTCTCGCGCACTCGGCCCACCCCCTTTGACCTGGGGGTGGCGCTGGCGGGCGGGTTAGCAGCGACCTTTGCCCTCATCCAGCCCCAACTCTCGGCCGCCATGCCGGGCGTGGCCATTGCCACCGCCCTGATGCCGCCGCTGTGTACGGTGGGGATTGGTATCGCCCTCGGCCGCTGGGATGTGGCTGGCGGCGCGTTTCTGCTCTTCATCACCAATGCCGTAACGATTGCGGCTTCGGCCAGCCTGCTGTTCTTCATCATGGGGTTCTCGCCGCCCGGCCGCAACGCCGAGGGCCGCCTGCCGCGCTCCCTGCTCGTTTCACTGGCCTTTTCCGGCCTGCTGCTCCTGCCGCTGGGCTACCAGTCTTACCGCTTCGTGCTGGATGCCAATTTGAGTCGCCAAATCACACAGGTGGTCCGGCAGGAGGTAGCCGCGCTGGATGGTGAAGTGACCGATATTGATTGGCAGAAAAATGGGGCGGCGCTGGATATGGAAATCGCGCTGCTCACCGCCGAGAATTTACGCTATGCGGATATTGTGGCGCTACAGGCCAACATTGCCGCCGAATTACAGCGGCCGGTGCGGCTACAGGTTAATCAGGTGCTGATTGCCCGGCTGGACCCGCGCGTGCCGCCCACGCGCACGCCGACCTTCAGCCCCAGTCAACAACCCAGCGAAACGCCGACTGCCACCGCCCTCTTTACCGCCACCGCCAGCCGCACGCCGACCGCCACCCGCACGCCTACGGCCACGCCCACCTACACGCCCACGCCCGGCCTCGCCGCTGTGTGGCGGGTGAGCGGCGAGGGACTTTCGCTGCGCGCCGCGCCCGGGCTGGAGCAGGCCCGCATTGGCTTTTTACCGGCTGGCAGCGTGGTGACGGTGTTGTATGGCTATGAGATTGTGGATGGGTGGGTGTGGCTGGAAGTGCGCGACCGCGAAGGCCGCACCGGCTGGCTGCCACAGTACAACCTCAACCCGGTAACGACCACGCCGACGCGCGGGCCGTAATAATTTTCCATCCCCGCCTACAATTCTCTTACGCGAATCTGACAAACTGCATAGCAAGCCCCTGTAT
>CAZEQN010000145.1:1567-6646 GCA_964514335.1 uncultured Anaerolineaceae bacterium | reverse complement strand
GCGTCCGTTGTGCCTGCATCGCCAGGGTGCGGGCCGGGTCCGGGTCGCCCAGCAGCGCCAGGCGCGCCTGCGCCCGCCCCAGGTCGCCAGTGGCGACAAATGCCGCCGCAATTATTTCGCGGTAAGCATCCTGAAAATCGGCCCGCAGGCTGGCCGGAGCCGTATCGGCATATTCCACCGGCACGGCCACCCAGGCCACCAGCAGGCCCAGCGCCAGCCCGATAACCAGACCGGTGAGCAGATACCAGGGACGGCGCGGTTCAGTCATGGCGTATCCGTGGCGGCTGGTGTGGCGGCTGGCACGCCGGCCGGGTTCCAGGCCTGCAAATCATTCAGCAGCGTTTGCAAAGTCGCCAGGTCGCGCGGCGCAAACCCATTCTGCAGCCCGAACTCCGCCGCCGCCCGCGCCGCTTCGCCCGGCTGGCCGCCCAGCAATGCCAGCCGTCGCGCTGCCGTTTCCAGGTCGCCATCCGATTCATAGCTCTCCGCCACCATCAGCACGAAGTCAGCCTGGTAGTCCACCCGCAGCGTGTTCGGGGCGGTATCCACCAGTTGCACCGGGCTGACCACCCAGCCATAGAACAGACCCGCCGCCAGACCAGCCAGGATGGCCAGAATAAACAAAACGTATCGCATCCGGTTATTGTGCCACATCTCGGGTTTAACGGCGCAGGATTTCCGCCAGCGCCCCCAGCAGCATCACGACATGCTCCCGGCGGCTGCTGTGGCCCATCAGCCCCACCCGCCAGATTTGCCCGGCCAGCGGTCCAAAGCCGCCCGCGATTTCAATGTTGTACTCGTTCAACAGCGCCTGCCGGGTTTTCAAATCTTCCAGCCCCGGCCGCAGGCGCGGCGTCGTCAGGGCCGGCAGGCGGTGTTCCGCCGGCACCAGCAGCGGCAGGTCCAGCTCCTCCAGCCCGGCCCATAAAAGTTCGGCGTTCTGGCGGTGGCGCCCCCAGCGCGCCTCCAAACCTTCTTCGGCCAGCATTCGCAGGCCTTCGCGCAGTGCAAAGTTCATGCTGATGGGGGCGGTGTGATGGTAGGTGCGCGTCTCGCCCCAGTATTTTTCTACTGCCGTCAGGTCCAGGTACCAGTTTGCCACCGGTGTCTGGCGGGCGCGCAGGGCGGCCCGGGCGCGTTCGCTCACCGTCAGCGGCGCCAACCCTGGCGGACAGGACAACCCTTTCTGCGAACCGCTATAGGCGATGTCTACATCCCAATCATCCACATAGAGCGGCATCGTCCCCAGCGAAGTGACCGTATCCAGCACCACCAGCGTGCCGTGCTTGTGCGCCGCCGCCGTAATCGCGGCGATGTCCGGCTGCGCTGCTCCGGTGCTGGTCTCGGCGTGTACCAATGCCAGCAAATTGTAGGGCTGCTGCTCCAGCCCCGCGATAATTTGCGCCGGGTCAAACACTTCGCCCCACGGGGCATCCAGCCGCTCTACCAACGCCCCATAGCGCCCGGCCATTTCCACCAGCCGCTCGCCGAAGTAGCCCATCACCGCCACCAGTACCCGGTCGCCCGGTTGAATGAAGTTGCACAGCGCCGCTTCCATACCAGCGCTGCCCGTGCCGGAAACCGGAATCGTCAGGGCGTTGCGGGTCTGAAAGGCATAGCGCAGCAGCTCCTGTACGTCCGTCATCACCTGCAGGAATTGCGGGTCCAGATGTCCCACCAGCGGCGTCGCCATCGCCCGCAGCACGCGCGGGTGGGCCATGCTCGGCCCCGGCCCCAGCAAAATGCGCGGGGCGGTGTTCAGGTCAGTATAGGTCTTGTTCAGTTCAATCATCGAGGTCTCTTTCTCTAACCGCGGTTGCGGTCATACACCGTCGCGCCCAGAAATACCAGGTACACCCCCAGCGCCGCCCGCGCCGTCAGGATGCCGGGTTCCAGTTGCTGGATTTGAAACAGCCCGCAGGCCAGCGCCAGCAGCAGCCACACCAGGCTGTGCCCGCCCCGCAGAATCGCCGCCAGCCACCGGCCGCGCCGCTTCTGCCCCGCTTTGGGGCGCGGCCACACCCGCCAGTACACCGCCGCCACCCCCAGCGCTACCAGTCCCCAAAGCCAGAATGGAATACCAAACCAGTCTTGCATACGGGCCTCCACCGCGCAAGTTTAACCCAAAACCGCCGCCCTTGAATCATTGTACAATGACCGCATGTTCCTTAGCGCCCGCATGTTCCTTAGCGCCCGCATTTTCCTTAGCGCCCGCATGTTCGCCAGCCTCGACCCCGCCGGAATAATCGCCCGCCGCTCCCGCCGCCGCCAGCAGGCCGCCCGCCACCCGGGCCACGGCTTCCGGCGCGCCGGTCTGGGGCTGGCGGCCGTTTTGAGCCTGTTGCTCGCCGCTGGCGGTATCGTTATCGCAGTTGGCTATGCGCAAATCACCGCCAATTTACCCTCCCTCGACCCCCTGCCCGTACTGCTCGGCCCGGCCGGCCACATCCGCCAGCCTTCTCGGATTATGGCCCGCGACGGCCAGCGTCTGCTGCTTGAGTTCAGCAACCCGCACGCCGCCGCCGCCGAATACCTGCCACTGGCCGCACTGCCCCCCGCCCTCGTCCAAGCCGTCCTCGCCCACAGCGACCCGGGTTTCTGGGAGCACAACGGCTTTTCGGCGACCGCCCTCACCGACCCCCAGCCCGCCACCCTCGCCGAACGGCTGGTTAGCGAACTGCTGCTCTACAACGAGCCAGACAGCCCGGCCCGCGCCCTGCGCATGCGCCTGCTGGCCGCCCAGGCCACGCGTACCTTTGGCCGTGAGCAGTTGCTCGAGTGGTACCTGAACCATGCCGACTTCGGCCAGCGCGCCTACGGCGCGGATGCCGCCAGCCGGGTGTATTTCGGCCAGCCCGCCGCCGCCCTCACCCTCGCCCAGGGCGCCCTGCTGGCCGCCGCCGCCGATGCCCCCGCCCTCAACCCGCTGGATGCCCCTGCCCTCGCCCTGGAACGCCAGGGGCGCGTGTTGCAGGCGATGGTCGCCCAGGGCTTTGTGGATTTTGAAACTGCCGTGGCCGCCAACGCCGCCCCGTTAAGCCTGCAACCTGCCGCGCCCCTGCCGCAATCCGCCGCGCCGGATTTCACCGCCTTCCTGCTTGACCAGCTCGCCGCCGAGTTCCCGCTCGCCCGCCTCCAGCGCGGCGGCTTGCGGGTCATCGCCAGTCTGGATGCCGACCTGCAAAGCGGGGTGGAATGCAGCGCCGCCGTGCAGGTCGCCCGCCTGGGGGAAAGCCAGCCCCTGCATTCGCTGGCCGGCGTGGACTGTGAGGCCGCCCGCCTGTTGCCCACTTTGGACGCCGCAGCCACCCAACCCGGCGCGCCGCTGGCCGCTGAAATCGTAGTGCTGGATTCGCGCTCCGGCCATGTCCTCGCCCTGCTCGGCGACCCCCACACCACCCACGCCCCCGGCACGGCCCTCTCGCCCTTTGTCTACCTGACTGCCTTTACCCGCGGCTACGGCCCGGCCTCGCTGGTCTGGGATATCCCCGCCAGCCTGCCGCCCGGCCTGGAAGGCTTCACTAATGCCGATGGCAGTTTTCACGGCCCGCTGCGCCTGCGCACCGCCCTCGCCAATGATTACGTCATCCCGGCCCTCCAGATTCTCTCGCAGGTCGGAGCCGCCAACGTCTGGCGCACCGCCGCCCAGGCTGGCCTGCCCGACCTCGGTTCCGGCGACCCCTACCGCCCGCTGCTGGATGAGGGCGAAATCAGCCTGCTGGCCCTCACCCACAGTTATTCCATTTTCAGCAATCAGGGCCTGCACAGCGGCCAGCCGCTTGCCAGCGGCCAGCTCACCCCGGCCGCCGTCCTCACCGTGCAGGACCCCGACGGCCGCCTGCTGCTGGATTGGCGGGCGCCGGAAACCCGCGCCCTCACCACCGCCCAGCTTGCCTACCTGATTACCGATATCCTCGCCGATGTCCTCGCCCGCGCCGCCAGCCTCGGCCGCCCCAACCCGCTGGAAACCGACCGTCCCGCCGCCGCCAAGCTCGGCCAGGTCGCCAGCGGCCAGTCGGTCTGGACCCTCGGCTACTCGCCCCAGCTCACCATCGGCGTCTGGCTCGGCCCGCCCCGCGCAAGCCTGCCGCGCCCGCTGGAACCGCGGGCCGCCGCCGGCCTGTGGCACGCCGTTTTCCGCGCCGCCCATAGCGGCCTGCAACCCGAAGCCTTCAACCTGCCCTCCGGCCTCACCCGCCTCGCCGTGTGCAACCCCTCCGGCCTGCTGCCCACCGCCGACTGCCCGGAAGTCGTCGAAGAACTCTTCATCCCCGGCAACGAACCCCTGTTTGCCGATACGCTCTACCAGGCCGTGCAGGTCAACCGCCAGACCGGCCGCCTGGCCACCGTCTTCACCCCGCCCGAACTGATTGAAACCCGCGTCTACCTGCATGTGCCACCTGAAGCCCAGGACTGGGCCGCCAGCGCCGGTATTCCGCTGGCCCCCGAAGATTACGACGCCGTCTTTACCAATGCCGCCCGTGGCACAGCCGCCATCGTTTCGCCGCCAGTGTTCTCTTACGTCCGCGGCCTGACTCCCATTTTGGGCGATGCCGCCGGCGAGGGCTTTGCCTACTACCGCTTACAGGTCGGCGAGGGCCTCAACCCGCGCCAGTGGCTGCAACTCGGTCAGGACCAGACTGCGCCGGTCGCGGACGGCGAACTGGGCGTGTGGGACACCACCGGCCTCAATGGCCTCTATGCTCTGCAACTGCTGGTGGTCACCGAAGATAACTCCGTCCAGACCGCCACGATTCAGGTCACAGTGGACAACACCCCGCCTGACCTGCAAATCCTTTTCCCCGCCCCGGGGGCGGTCTTCGCTTACCCGGCCGAGCGCGAACTTACCCTCCAGGCCCGCGCCGAAGATGCCATCGCCCTCGCCCGAGTGGAATTTCTGGTGGATGGTGAACTGGTGCTGGGCCTCACCAGCGCCCCGTTTGCAGCGGTGTGGTCCGGCCAGCCCGGCCCCCACACCCTCACCGTGCGCGCCGTAGATGCCGCTGGCAACGTCAGCGAAACCACCCTCGAATTCACCCTGCAACGCTAATAGGAGGTTTACTTGGAGTCGAGGCTTTA
>CAZEQN010000145.1:0-1557 GCA_964514335.1 uncultured Anaerolineaceae bacterium | reverse complement strand
CGAGATACCACTTGGCCTCCGCTAAAGCGTCGACTCCCGAAAAAACAGCCCCGCCATCTGGCGGGGCTGCATTGTATAACTGGATTTCTATCCGAGGCTTACGGCGCGCCCAGGTAGAAGTAATCGATTTCCACTTCCACATCCGGCAGGTTATCGGAATACACCGAGAGGAATACCTGACCCTCGCGGAATTGAGTATCTGTAACCTGACCATTCCGCACCTGCTCACCATCCACGAAGAATGTCATCGTGTCGCCGATGCAGGAAGCACCCAGCGTGTGCAGGGTAACATTCTTGTTATAGTTTGCCAATCCACCATTGTTCAAGACGGTGTAATTGCCATTGCTGGCAGTGTATTTGTAAATCCACCACAGACCGCTGCTGGAGATCGAGAATTCGTACCAGCCATCGGCCGTGCCGCGACAACCAATTGAGAGGTTATTGTTGCGCGTGCTGCCGATATTGTCAAACGAGGCTTCTACATATACATCCACCCCGCGCGGCACAAAGATGAAATCCGGCACCAGATAGACCGAAGTGCGCAGATCATCCAGTCCTACGACCATAAAGCCATTGCTCACCCCGGCGGTGAAGTTATCCTTGCCATCCGGGATGGTGAACCAGATCCAGCCGTCTTCCCACTGTTCGCCATTCCCGTCAAAATCGGTGGCGTAAATCGTGTCGCCGGACTGCACCGAGTTCCAATCAAATTCTTCCCCCGAGTCGCCGCCGGAATCGCCACCCGAGTCACCGCCGCCGGAAGACGGGATGCTGGTCGGCTGCACCGCCGGCGCGGGCGGTTGGGTCGGCTGGCTGCTCAACGCCGCCGCCGTGGCTTCCAGCGCCGCCGCCGTGGCGCTCAAATCCGGGTCGCCACCGCCGCTGCTGGTACCGCAGGCCAGCGCCGCCAGCGCCAGAATGGCGACAAAAGCAAAAAGTTTGGTGCGTGTTTGCGCAGTGCGCATGTCTTCATCCTCCTCAAAACAATGGCGTAAATTGCAGGGAAAGACTCCCTGCTCAATAAAAGTATATCAAGAAGTCGGCCTGTTATTCAAGTACCTGCGTGTCGTAATTAAGTGCCAATCCCACCTCTTGTCATTCCGCGCCGTAGGCGAGGAATCCCGACTCCACCGCGCTATTCAATTGCCGCACTGGAAGGAAAACAATATCAAACTGCCCCCTTTCAACTACCCACACCGCGGGCTCGCGAGCGCGCTCCCCTACCCCCGCCGGCGCGCCACCCACGCTGCCACGCCGCTGCCCACCGCCAGTATCGCCAACCCAATCTCCGCCCACCGCAACCAGCGCTGCCAATTCAACTCGGTCGGCACAGCTTCCGGTACCGCGGCATCATCCGCCAGCGGCTCCTCCTCCGGCAGCTTCTGGGTCGGCGCCTGCAACGCCGTCGCCCCGGCCGGGTCCGGCGTCGACTCGGCTTCCATGATACGGGTTTCCTCGGCCGGCACATCCTCGGCCGGGCCGGTACTTCCGGGCGCCCCACCTGCATCCGTCGGCGTGGTCGTGTCCACTGGCGCGCTGCTATCCGCGGCCAGTTCA
>CAZEQN010000144.1:0-6821 GCA_964514335.1 uncultured Anaerolineaceae bacterium | reverse complement strand
CCCTGAACGACTGGCCGAACAATGGCAACACGGCCTCCTACTACGGCAGTTCTTTTCTGTTCGTCACCTATTACCTGGGCCGCTTCGGTAATGAAGCCACCCAGGCGCTGGTGGCGCACCCCGAAAATGGTCTGGAAAGCGTGGACAGCGTATTGCAGGAACTGGGCATCACCGACCCGGCCAGTGGCGCACCCATCACTGCGGATGACCTCGTGCTGGACTGGGCGCTGACCAACTTCCTGCGCGACCGCGAAGTCGGCGATGGCCGCTTCTATTACACGGAATACCCGGCCGCGCCGCGCGCCCGCGCTACCGAAACCCGCAGCGAGTGCACCCCGGGCGATGTACAAACCCGGGCCGTCTACCAGTATGGCACGGACTACATCACGATTCAATGTGCTGGCCAGCACACGCTGCGGCTGGCGGGCGCCCAACTCACCCGCCTGCTGCCCGAAAGCGCCCACACCGGTGATTTCGCCTTCTGGTCCAACAAGGGCGATGAATCCGACATGACCCTGACGCGCGCCTTTGACTTTACGGGCGTCAGCGGCCCGCTAGAGTTCTCTTACTGGCTGTGGTACGACATCGAAACCGATTATGACTACGTTTACCTGCTGGCCTCCACGGATGGCGGCGCCACCTGGGAGATGGTCATCACCCCCTCCGGCACTGGCGAAGACCCGTCCGGCAATTCCTATGGCTGGGGCTACAATGACACCACCGATGGCTGGATTGAAGAAACCGTGGACTTGAGCACCTACGCCGGGCAGGAAGTGCTGCTGCGCTTTGAGTATGTTACGGATGCGGCCGTGAACGGTGAAGGTCTGTTGCTGGACGATCTGGCGATTGAGGCCATCGGCTATTCCGAGGACTTTGAAACAGATGATGGCGGCTGGGAAGCGGCCGGATTTGTGCGCGTGACCAACGAGTTGCCGCAGACTTTCCGGGTGGCGCTCATCACCAAGGGCGAGACGACCACCGTCGAGTACCTTACGCTGGATGCGGACAATATCCTCGAATTGGACCTGGACATCAGCGGCTCGGTAGAAAATGTCACCCTGGTCATCATGGGTACGACCCGCTTCACCCGCCAGCCGGCCAGCTACAGTTTTGAGTTCCTGCCGTAAAGGCGGCTGAAGGCCGCATGCTATAATCGCCTCCACGAATTTACCGGAACCCGAATGCATATGACGCCGCGCCGTTGCCCACCTGCCCGACCGCCGGGCACCATAAACCGCCTGCCCGGCGGTGGGCGGCGGCGTTGAATTTCCTCATTACCGGCGCGGCCGGTTTTCTGGGCGCGGCGCTCGCCAACCAGTTGGCGCGCGAAGGCCACCATGTACGCGGTCTGGACGATTTCTCGTCTGGTAGTCCGCAGGCCCTGGTGGAAGATGTGCATTTCACGCGCGGGGATGTCAATGACCGCCCCAAATTGTGGACGCTGTTACAGGATATTGACTGCGTCTACCATCTGGCGGCGCGCGTCTCGGTGTCTGAGTCTCTGCTGTACCCCAGCCAGTACAACAATGTGAATGTGGGCGGCACGGTGAGCCTGATGGAAGCGATGCGGGATGTCGGCGTGGGGCGGGTGGTGTTTATCTCGTCCGGCGCGGTGTATGGCGACCAGGGCGAACAGCCGCTGCGCGAAGACAATGTGCCCAACCCGCGCAGCCCGTACGCCGTCAGCAAGCTGGCGAGTGAGTACTATGTGCGTACCATCGGGGCGTTGTGGGGTATTGAAACCGTGAGCCTGCGGGTGTTTAACGCTTACGGCCCCGGCCAGCATCTGCCGCCCTCGCACCCGCCGGTCATCCCCAATTTCATCCGCCAGGCCTTGCGGGGCGGCTCGCTGGTGGTGCATGGGGATGGCAACCAGACCCGCGACTTTGTCTATGTCAAGGATGTGGTGCGGGCGATGGTGGCGGCCGCTACCGCCCCTGACCTCAACCAGCAGGTGATTAATGTGGGCAGCGGGCAGGAAATGCCCGTCCGCACCGTGGCCGAAACAATACTTGCGCTGGTGGGCAGTTCCGGCGAGGTCATCTACGCTCCGCGCAATGACACGGGGGTTTCGCGTATGTGCGCCGACCTGACCCAGGCCCGCAAAAAATTATCTTTTGAGGCCCAAACCTCGCTGGAAGACGGCCTGCGCCTGACGTTGGAGAAGGACCCGCGTTTCAAGAAAGCCGGGTAGCGGGGCGGTCAAGTGTTTTTATTCATCGTATAGCATAAATGGTTGGGTCGAGCTTAGCTCGACCTCTACGTGGATGCCATGAATTCTTTGTTGGGCGGGACGGATATGCCATCGGGAGGGTAGGGGCGGGTTTCAAACCCGCCCCTACAATATCAACCGAGTTGTCTGTTAAGCCGTAGATACGAGTCTGAGAAAGCGTAGTGGCGGCACTTGTGGCCGCCTGTAATCACCCTCACTGATCTTTTGAAATTTCTTTCTATTCCCCGGCCGCTTCCGGGTGGGGGCGGAATTGGGTTTCGTACAGGCGGGCGTACAGGCCATTCTTCGCCAGCAGCGTGGCGTGGGTACCCTGCTCGGCCAGACGGCCCTGCTCCATCACCAGAATCTGGTTCGCCGCCAGAATCGTCGAAAGGCGGTGGGCGATGACAATGCTGGTGCGTCCGGCCATCAGCGGCTCGAGGGCGGCCTGAATCAGGGCTTCGCTCTGGCTGTCCAGGTGCGAGGTGGCCTCGTCCAGAATCAGGATGCGCGGGTCTTTCAGCACCACGCGGGCAATCGTCAGGCGCTGCTTCTCGCCGCCGGAGAGGCGATAGCCGCGCTCGCCCACCCGCGTATCAAAGCCATCCGGCAGGCTGCGGATGAAGTCATAGATATTGGCGGCTTTGGCGGCGGCCACCAGTTCGGCCTCGCTGGCATCCTGGCGGGCGTAGAGCAGGTTGGCGCGGATGCTGTCATGGAACAGGTAGGTCTCCTGGGTGACCACGCCAATCTGGCGCGCCAGCGACTCCTGGGTCAGGTCGCGCAGGTCGTGCCCATCCAGCAGGATGCGCCCGGCCGTCGGGTCATACAGGCGCGGCAGCAGGTAGGTGAGGGTGGTCTTGCCAGCCCCGCTGGGGCCGACGAGAGCGGTCAGCGAGCCGGCCGGGATGCTGAAAGACACATCCTCCACTGCCCAGCGCCGGCTGGGGATGTAGGCGGGCAGGGCATCTTCGGCCTCTTCCGGGGCGGGCGCATGTTCGCCATTCCCGCCCGCGGCGGGTCGGTGGACCTTGATGCCCAGCCGTTCATTGTCGGCCGAATAGTCCAGCGATACATTCTCGAACTGGATTTCGCCGCGCGCCTGGGTCAGCGTTTTCGCGTCCGGCCGGTCTTCGACTTCCACCGGCAGGTCCAGGTATTCAAAGACGCGCTCGAAACTGACCAGCGAGGTCACGAACTCGACCTGCACATTGGTGAGGGCGGAAATCGGGCCGTACAGGCGCGAGAGGTACGCCACAAAGGCCACAATCGTACCCGGGCTGATGGCCCCCGTGAGGGTGAAATAGCCGCCCAGCCAGTAGTTGAGCGCCATGCCGATGGTGCTGGCTATGCCGAGGCCCATAAAGAACCAGCGGCCGACCATTGCCCGCCGCACGCCGATATCGCGCACATCCCCGCTGGCTTTGCGGTAGCGGCTTTGCTCGTAGCGGTGGCGGCCAAAGGTCTTGACCAGCAGGGCGCCGTTAATCGTCAGGGTTTCGCTGACGATGTTGTTCATCTCGGTATTGTGGTCGAGCGCCTTGCGCCGAATCTCGCGCAGGATGCGCCCCACCCGCCGGGCGGGCAGGATGAAGGCCGGCAGAATCGCAATGGAGAGCAACGTCAGCCGCCATTCCAGCGAGAGCATCACCACCAGCGTGGTCAGGAGCGTCACCGTATTGGTCACGATGCTCGGCACCGTATCGGTTACCGCGCTTTGCGCCCCGACGACGTCATTGTTCAGGCGTGAGATGATTTCGCCGCGGCGGGTGTGGGTGAAGAAGCGCAGGCCCATGCGTTGCAGGTGGTCAAAGAGGGCGTTGCGCAGGTCGAAGATAATGCCTTCGCCGGTGCGGGCGCTGTAGTAGCGTTCCAGTACGCCAATCAGGTTGGAGACAATCGGGATGCCCACCATGCCCAGCGCCAGCCAGTTCAGGCGGGCGAAATCGCGATTGGGGATGACGGTATCAAACAGGTCGCGGTAGAGCAGCGGCGGAATCAGTTCAATTACCGAGGTCACCAGAATACAACCCAGCACCACCGCAATCGCTTTGCTATAGGGGCGGGCATAGGTCATTACCCGCCGCAGCAGGGCGCGGTCAATCTGGGGTTTGCCCTTGCTCTCATCAAACGCTACATAACTCCACCAGCCACCACCGTGCATGGATCGATCTCCTTAAATAAATGCTATGCGTTCTGCCTGGTCGTTCCCCGCTGGAGGCTTGATTATACCCAAGCGGCTACAGGGTAATCAGCCCGCGGCGGGCGGCGGCTCGCACCGCCTCGGCGCGGTTGTTGACCCCCAGCTTGGCATAGATGCTGGCGATGTGAAACTTGACCGTGTGCTCGCTGATGTCCAGGGCGCGTGCCATCTGCTTGTTGGCGAGGCCATCCGCCAGCAGGGCCAGTACATCCAGTTCGCGCGGGGTGAGGTCTTCTATCAGAGCTTCCCCGGTCGTGCCTGGGTTGGCGCCCAGCCGGGGGTGCAGCAGGGCGGGCGTGGCTGTGACCAGCCCCTGGTTCAGGCTGTGCACCGCCGCCAGCAGTTCCTCGGCGCTGGCCTCTTCCGGCAGCAGGCCCCAGGCGCGCAGGGGCAGCCCGGCCAGTTCGTTCAGCGGTTGAGGGGCGCTCGTCAGCCACAGCAACGCCGGAGCGGGTTCGGCCTCGGCCAGCCACTCGGCCAGTTCAGGCGGCTCAAACGCCTCGCCGGCCAGGAGGATGACATCCACGGCCGGGAGGGGTTCGGGCAGGTCGGCCAGGCGGGCGGCTTCCGCCACCACCTGCACTTCGGCATCGCTTTCCAGCAGGGCGCGCAGCCCCGCCCGCAGGGCTGTGCCGGGGGCGATGATTAAAACCTCAATCAAATCGCCATCCGGTCAGTCCGGTTGCTGGCATCAACCATGGCGGCTGCGTCGTCCACCGTGCCCGCCCCATGGGCCGCGCCGGCCATGTTTGCGCCCGCGGCCGTGGCGCGGTTCGGATTCAGGTCGTTCGGCGACGTTTACTTTCACTGTCTGGGGCTGGCCGCCGCGCAGGAGAGTGAGTTCGGCGCTCTGGCCGACCACTTTGCCGGTCAGCAAAGCCAGCAGGTCGTCATGTTCCTGGACGGGCTGGCCGTTGAAGCCGGTCAGGATGTCGCCGACCATCACGCCGGCCGCGGCGGCCGGGCTTTCGGCTTCCAGGCCCATCACCAGCAGGCCGTGAGTCTGGCCGTTGTGGGCGGCGGGCAGGTCCACCCGCTGGCTGCGCAGGCCGAGGTAGCCGCGCTTGACGCTGCCGTGTTCCAGCAGGGCGGCCGCCACCTGCCAGGCCAGGGCAGCCGGGATGGCAAGGCTGGCGCCGCCGCCCAGGCCGGAGGTGTTCACGCCCAGCACCTGGCCTTCGGCATCCACCAGCGGGCCGCCGGAGAAGCCCGGGTAGGGGATGGCATCCGTGCGGATGTACTGCTCCAGCAGGCCGCCGCGCCCGGTGCGGGCCGGGCCGCCGATGGCGCTCACGATTCCGAGGCTGGCCTGCATGCCGTCCGCGGTCGGGCGGCCGAGCGCCAGCGCCAACTGGCCGACGCGGGCTGGCGCGCCAGTGGCCGCCGGGGTCAGTTGGCCTTCGGCCAGTTTCAGCAGGGCCAGGTCGCTGCCGGGGTCGCGCCCGGCCACGCTGGCCCGCGCTTCATTGCCGTCCGGCAGCAAGACGTGGATGTCCTCGTCCAGTTCGAGGACATGGTCGGCGGTGAGGATGTGCCCGGCATCATAGGCGATGCCGCTGGCGGGGAAGCGCGCCCGGCCGGCCACCAGCAGGGTGTAGGCGCTGGCGGTTTCCACGGCCGCCGCCATGGCGTTGGATAAGTCTTTCAAGCTGTTCATCGGTACTCCTTAAAGTAGTGTCAGGATAACAGGCTCGCGTTGGAAAGCCGTTAACGAAGGGGGACAGGTACAGCATAGCGGATTGCGCCCGGCGGCGCATCAGGCGTTCAGGCGGGGCGCGAACCTGCCTGTTCAGGCAGGCGGCCTTGCTTTGCAGGGAGTGGCAGGGGGATTCCGAGCCAAAAAACGGGAGAAAACTACCAAAATTATTGAATTTTCGCCAAATATATTGACTTAATTTCCAAAATCTGCTAGATTCGAGCCAATCAGGAGAACAACGCATGACACAAATGCCCGCCCAATGCCCCGCCTGCCGTTCTGAAATGGTCGTCACCCAGTTGAGCTGCACGAACTGCGAGACGGCCATCGTCGGCCATTACCCGCTTTCGGCCTTCAACCGACTGCCGCTGGAGTCGCTGCGCTTTCTGGAGGACTTCATCCGCAACCGCGGCAACGTGAAAGAGATGGAGCGCGAACTGGGCGAATCGTACTGGACCATCCGCTCGCGGCTGGATAAGGTTATCGGCCAGATGGGCTTTGATGTGCCGCCGGATACCGAAGCCGCCGGAGCCACCCGCAAGGAAATCCTCGCCCGTTTGAGCGCCGGCGAGATTGATGTAGAAACCGCCACCCGCCTGCTTAAGGAACTGGGTCAGTAGCCCTCACAAGGAGAGAATCTGCCATGTCACTCAAAGAAGAACGCCTGATGTTATTCCAGATGCTCGAACACCGCAAAATCAATGTGCAGG
>CAZEQN010000143.1:0-6829 GCA_964514335.1 uncultured Anaerolineaceae bacterium | reverse complement strand
TAAGGAGAACGCACATGGGCAAGGAAAAGTTTGACCGCAGTAAACCGCACCTGAACGTCGGGACGATGGGGCACATCGACCACGGCAAAACCACCCTCACGGCGGCCATCACCAAGGTGGCGGCGCTGATGGGCGGCGGCACATTCAAAGCCTACGACCAGATTGACAACGCCCCGGAAGAGAAGGAACGCGGCATCACGATTAACATCTCGCATGTCGAATACCAGACCGAAAAACGCCACTACGCCCACGTGGACATGCCCGGCCACCGGGACTACATCAAGAACATGATCACCGGCGCCGCCCAGGTAGACGGCGCCATTCTGGTGGTCGCCGCCCCGGATGGCCCGATGCCCCAGACCCGCGAGCACGTGCTGCTGGCGCGCCAGGTGGAAGTGCCGAGCATCGTGGTCTTCATGAACAAGACCGACCAGATGGACGACCCGGAACTGCTGGAGCTGGTGGAACTGGAACTGCGCGAGCTGCTGAACGAATACGGCTTCCCGGGCGACGAAACCCCGATTGTGAAGGGCTCCGGCCTGAAGGCGCTGGAAAGCACCAGCACCGACCCGAACGCCCCGGAATACGAGTGCATCCGCGAACTGCTGCGGGTGGTGGATGAATACATCCCCGAGCCGGCCCGCGAAGTGGACAAGCCGTTCATCATGCCGATTGAAGACGTGTTCTCGATCAAGGGACGTGGCACGGTGGTCACCGGCCGTATTGACCGTGGCAAAATCAAGCTGAACGAAGAAGTGGAAATCATCGGTCTGGTGGAAGAAACCCGCAAGACGGTGGTGACGGGTATTGAAATGTTCCACAAGCAGCTGGATGAAGGCCTGGCGGGCGACAATGCCGGCCTGTTGCTGCGCGGCATTGACCGCGAAGACATCGAGCGCGGCCAGGTGCTGGCCAAGCCGGGGTCAATTACCCCGCACAAGAAATTCATGAGCGAAGTGTACGTGCTGCGCAAGGACGAAGGGGGCCGCCACAAGGCGTTCTTCACCGGCTACCGCCCGCAGTTCTACATCCGCACGCTGGACATCACCGGGTCGATCACCCTGCCGGACGGGGTGGAGATGGTGATGCCGGGCGACAACGTCAACCTGCAGGTCGAACTGATCATGCCGGTGGCGCTGGAGCAGGGCTCCAAGTTCGCCATTCGCGAAGGCGGTCTGACCGTCGGCGCGGGTGTCATCACCAAGATTCTGGACTAACCGATGGCCACCAAACAGAAAATCCGCATCCGCCTCAAAGCCTACGACCATCGCGTCCTGGATCAGTCCGCCAAGCGCATTGTCGAAACCGCCGAACGCACCGGCGCCCGCGTCGTCGGGCCCGTGCCGCTGCCCACCCGCCGCGAGCGCTTCACCGTCCGTCGGTCACCCTTCATCGACAAAGACTCCCACGAGCACTTTGAAATCCGCACCCACAATCGTCTCATTGACGTGCTTGACCCGGACAGCAAGACCATTGACATGCTCATGCGTCTCAATCTGCCCGCCGGCGTGGATATCGAAATCAAGATTTAGGTTTTTGGCCCTTGTGGCCGCAGAACTTTGTAGTATAATAACGGGCTTGTGCCAGATGGCACAGGTTAACCAAGAGGCCGCGTAAGAATTGCCCGCCGCCGGAAGCCACAAACACCCATGCTTCCGGCCGGGCGCTTGACTGCGAGGCTGAGGGATGATGCAGCCAGCCCTGGCTGACAGTCCCGAAGACCTAGAAAATCAGGAGAACAACAGATATGTTGAAAGGGCTATTAGGCAAGAAAGTCGGCATGACCCAGATTTTCGATGAAAACGGCCGTGCAATTCCGGTAACCGTTATCGAAGCTGGGCCATGTTTTGTTACCCAGGTGCGCACGCCGGAAGTGGAAGGCTACAGCGCCGTGCAACTGGGCTTTGGCGAATCCAAGCCCAAGCACCTCACCGGCGGCCAGCTCGGCCACCTCGCCATTACCAAAGCCGCGCCCCTGCGCTACCTGCGCGAATTTCGCGTCAAAAGCACCGACCTGAAACCCGGCGACAAAATCACCGTCGCTGACGCTTTCCAGATTGGTGACAAGGTAGATGTCATCGGCATCAGCAAGGGCAAGGGCTTTGCTGGCAACGTCAAGCGCCACCACTTCGGCGGCGGCCCCATCACCCACGGTCAGTCAGACCGGCAGCGCGCCCCCGGCTCCATCGGCGCCGGCACCGGCACCGGTAAAGTCTGGAAAGGCAAGCGCATGGCCGGCCACATGGGCAGCGAGCGCGTCACCGCCCCCAACCTGCGGGTCGTTTTCATTGACGCCGAACGCAACCTCCTCGGTGTGCGTGGGGCGGTGCCGGGCGGCAAAAACGGCCTGCTGATGATTAAGGAGACGCGCAAGCAGTAGCCCCAGGCTGCCCGCGGAGAACCCTCATGAAAGTTGATATCTACTCCCTCAATGGCAAGAAAACCGGCGCCCAGGCAGATCTGCCCGCCGAAATCTTTGAAGCCCCGGTCAATGTAGACCTCATGCACCAGGCCTATGTGCGCCAGTTGGCCAATGCCCGCGCCGGCACCCACAGCACCAAAACCCGCAGCGAAACGCGCGGTGGCGGCCGCAAACCGTGGAAGCAAAAAGGCACCGGCCGCGCCCGTCAGGGCTCCATCCGTGCCGCCCAGTGGGTGGGTGGTGGCAAGATCCACACCCCCAAGCCGCGCGACTACAGCCTGGAAATGCCCAAAAAGATGCGCCGCGCCGCCCTGCGCTCGGCCCTTTCCGTCAAAGCCGCCAGCAATGAAATCCTGGTGGTAGACGAACTCAAACTCGCCGAAGCCAAGACCAAAAACATGGCCCAGGCGCTTAACAAACTCGCCGGCCAGGAAAGCATTCTCATCCTCCTCGGCGAAAAAACCGAGCACGAAGCCGCGGTCGCCAAGTCCGTGCGCAACCTGCCCGGCACCAAAACCCTGGATGCCATGTACCTTAACGTCCGTGACCTGCTGGGTTTTGACAAAGTCATTCTGCCGGTCAAAGCGCTGGATGTGATTGCCAGCTACCTCGGCAAGGGCAAATAGAGAGGCGACCATGAAGACCAACGTATATGAAATCCTGCGCCGCCCGCTGATTACCGAGAAATCCAGCTTCCAATCGGGCAAGCTCAACCAGGTGTCCTTTGAAGTGCACGCCAAGGCCACCAAAGCCCAGATCAAGGAAGCCATCGAAACCGTGTTCAAAGTTTCGGTTGCACGTGTCAATGTAATCAACATGCCGGCCAAGCGCACCAAGCGCCTTGCCAGCCGCCGCATGGCGGTGCGCCGCAAAGCCTACAAAAAAGCCGTGGTGCTGCTGGCCCCCGGCAACACGATTGATGTATTTGAAGGTGTACGCTAATGGCTGTCAAAAAATACAAACCGACTTCCCCCAGCCGCCGCAACATGTCCGGGTACACGTTTGACGAAATCACCAAGGACACCCCGGAAAAAAGCCTGCTGGTCCCCCTGCGCAAAAGCGCCGGCCGCAACGCTCAGGGCCGCGTCACCGTTCGCCACCGTGGCGGCGGGCACAAGCGCCAGATTCGTATCGTTGACTTCAAACGCGACAAGCGCGGCATCCCCGCCCGCGTTTCCGCCATTGAGTACGACCCGAACCGCACTGCCCGCCTCGCCCTGCTCAACTATGCCGATGGCGAAAAACGCTACATCATCGCTCCGCTGGATATCCAGGTCGGCGATGAACTCATGGCCGGCCCCACCGCGGAAATCCGCACCGGCAACAGCCTGCCGATTGCCAACATCCCGGTCGGTACCATGATCCACAACATTGAGTTGAACGAAGGCCGCGGCGGCCAGCTCGTGCGCTCCGCCGGTAACTCCGCCCAACTGCTGGCCAAGGAAGGCGAGTACGCTCAAATCCGCCTGCCCTCCGGTGAAGTGCGCCTGGTACGCCAGACCTGCTACGCCACCATCGGCCAGCTCGGCAACCCCGAGCACAACAACATCAAGCTCGGCAAAGCCGGCCGCAAGCGCCACATGGGCATCCGCCCCACGGTGCGCGGTACCGCCATGAGCCCGCGCGACCATCCGCACGGCGGTGGCGAAGGCCGCGCACCCATTGGTATGCCCAGCCCGAAAAGCCCCTGGGGTCAACCCACCCTGGGCTACAAAACCCGGCGCAACAAAGCCACCGATAAATTCATCGTCCGCCGCCGCGGCAAGAAACGCCGCTAACCGAGCGAGTTTTGGAGTAACACGTTATGGGACGTTCACTGAAAAAAGGGCCATTCATTGACCCGAAACTGTACAAACGAGTGGAAGCCATGAACACCAAGGGCGAAAAGAAAGTCGTTCGCACCTGGAGTCGGGCCAGCGTCATCTTCCCCCAGTTGGTTGGCCACACCGTCGCCGTGCATGACGGCCGCCGCCATGTGCCGATCTACGTGACCGAAAATATGGTCGGCCACCGCCTGGGCGAATTTGCACCCACCCGCACCTTCCGCGGCCACATCGTGGAAAAGAAAGCCAAGTAGAGGGCCGAACGATGACTGACGGATATCGCGCAGTAGCCAAAAACATATCGATCTCGGCTCAGAAAGTGCGCCTGGTTGTAGACCTGGTGCGCGGCAAGCCGGTACTGGAAGCCCTGGACACCCTCAAGTTCGTGCCCAATGCCTCCGCCAAGCCCATCTACAAAGTCGTGCGCTCGGCCATGATTAACGCCGAAGAAAACTTCGGTGTCAGCCGCAACAACCTCATGGTCGACACCATCTTTGCCGATGAAAGCCGCACCCTGCGCCGGGGGCGCGCCGGGGCCCGCGGGCGCTACAAACCGTGGTTGCGCCGTTCATCGCACATCACGGTCGTACTCAAGGAGCGCGACCGCTAAGCCCGGTCAGGAGAAATTATGGGACGTAAAGTACACCCAATTGGTTTCCGCCTCAAAATCAACAAGACCTGGGAAGGTCGTTGGTTCGCCGAAGGCAAGGAATACACCGCCCAGCTGCACCAGGACTTCGCCGTGCGCAAACTCGTGCGCGACAGCGCCCCGCGCGCCGGCATCTCCCGGATTGAAATTGAACGCTTCCCCGGCAATGCCAAGGTCCACGTGCACACCGCCAAGCCCGGCGTACTCATTGGCCGCAAAGGCGAAAACGTCAAAATCCTGCGCAAAGACCTGGAAGCCCTCATCGGCAAACAGATTGACCTTGAAATCAAGGAAATCAAAGCGCCGGATATGGATGCCTACCTCGTCGCTCTGAACATCGCCGAGCAGCTCGAGCGCCGCATCTCCTACCGCCGCGCCATGCGCCGCGCCATTCAGCAGACCATGCGCGCCGGCGCCGAAGGCGTCAAAATTGAAGTTTCCGGCCGTTTGGGCGGCAGCGATATGGCCCGCCGCGTCTGGTTGAGCGAAGGCCGCGTCCCCCGCCATACCCTGCGCGCCGATATTGACTACGCCATTGCCAAAGCCATCACCACCTACAGCGCCATTGGCGTCAAAGTGTGGATCTACAAGGGCGAAGTGCTGCCGGAACTGGAACAAATCCCCGAACCAAGCGAAGGCGTCTACGTCAGCGAATAAACCCCTGACGGGCCGGATGAAAGAAGGAATGACAGCATGTTGATGCCAAAACGTGTCAAATATCGCAAAATGATGCGCGGCCGGATGACCGGCAAAGCCCAGCGCGGCGCCGAAGTACAGTTTGGCGAATGGGGCCTCCAGGCCCTGGAGCCCGGCTACGTCACCGCCCGCCAGATTGAAGCCGCCCGCCGGGCCATCACCCGTGCCGCCAAGCGCCGTGGCAAAGTCTGGATCCGCATCTTCCCGGACAAGCCCATCACCAAGCGCGCCGCTGAAACCCGCATGGGCAAAGGCAAAGGCCCGGTGGAATACTGGGCGGCTGTCATCAAGCCCGGCCGCGTCCTCTTTGAAGTCGGCGGCATGCCCGAAGACGTCGCCCGCGAAGCCCTGCGTCTGGCGCGCTTCAAGCTCGCCATCAAGACCAAAATCGTGGCCGCCCACCAGGTAGAAGGTTAATTATGAAGATACAGGAAATTCGCGAACTCACCCCGGAGCAACACGCAGAAGCCCTGCGTGCCGCCCATGAAGAAATCATGCGTCTGCGTTTTCAGCAAACCACCGGCGAACTCAAAGACACCAGCCGCATGAAATTTCTCCGCAAAGACATCGCCCGCTTGAAGACCATTCAGCGCCAGCAAGCCCTGGCCGGCGAAAAGGAAGGTAAGTAAATGAACACTCGTCGCCGTATTGAAGGCGTGGTCACCAGCAACAAGATGCAGAAAACCGTCGTGGTTGAAATCACGCGTGCCTTTCAGCATCCGCTGTACCGCAAAGTGGTCAACAGCAGCAAGCGCGTCAGCGCCCATGACGAACTGGAATGCCAGATTGGCGATACCGTTCGCATCGTGGAAAGCAAACCCATCTCCAAGACCAAACACTGGCGTGTCGAAGCGATCATCAAGCGCAACGAACGCAGCCAGGACCAGGGCGTAGAGGGCTAACGGCATGATTCAACAAGAATCCCGACTCACCGTAGCCGATAACACCGGCGCCCGCGAATTGCTCGTCATCCACGTCCTCGGCGGCTCCGTTCGCCGCTACGGCCACGTGGGCGACATCGTCGTTGCCACCGTCAAATCCGCTACCCCCCAGGGCAGCGTAAAGAAAAGCGAAGTGGTCAAAGCCGTCATCGTCCGCACCGCCAAAGAATGGCGCCGCGAAGATGGCTCCTACATCCGCTTTGATGACAATGCCGCCGTCATCCTTGACCAGGACGGCAAGAACCCCAAAGGCACCCGCATCTTCGGGCCGGTAGCACGCGAACTGCGCGATCAGGGC
>CAZEQN010000142.1:0-6834 GCA_964514335.1 uncultured Anaerolineaceae bacterium | reverse complement strand
CCGCCCACGATGATGAGGTCTTTCTTGCGACCGGTGACGTACACTTCGCCCGCGGCGATATAGCCCATATCGCCGGTGCGGTACCAGCCATCGTGCAGGGCTTCGGCATCCAGGTCGGGGCGGTTGTAGTAACCGGTGAGCATGCAGTTGCTGTGTACCGCCAATTCACCCACCCGCCGTTCAGGTAACGGCTGGCCGTGTTCATCCAGGACGCGCACTTCGGTATGGGGAATCGGCGGGCCACAGGAGACCACCACGCTGGCGCCCTCGCTTTCGGGGGCGGCGGGCTCGGCGTGGCGCTCGGCCTGCAGGGCGGCAGTGCGCACCCAATCCAGCCGGGGTGGGTTGCCGGGGGCTGTCTGGGTGACCGCAAAGGTGTTCTCGGCCATGGCATAGGAGACCGCTAGCGCGGCCGGGTTGAAGCCGTAGGGCGTCAGTTTCTCAAGGAAGACCTGCTGGCTGGCGTGGTAGGCCGGCTCCGAACAGTTGATGACCAGCCGCCATGAACTCAAATCCAGCCCTTCCAGCATCGCCGGGCGGGCGGTGCGGGCGATGTGGTTGTAGGCGAAGTTGGGCAGCCAGACCAGCGTGCCGCGATGGCGGTGGACGGCCCAGAGCAGGATTTTGGGGTCGCGCACCCATTGGAAGGGCGACATGAGTACCAGCGGCGTGCCGGTCACGATCGGCATGACGAAGCCGGCAATCAGGCCCATGTCATGGTAGAGCGGCAGCCAGGAGACGACCACATCCTGCGGGTGGAGTTGGATGGCGGCGCGGTAGGCCTCGATTTGATTCCAGACAGCGCGGTGCGAGAGGGCCACGCCCTTTTGCAGGCCGGTGGTGCCGCTGCTGTGTTGAAGAAAGGCGATTTTTTCGCCACCGAGGCGGGCGGCGGGTTCAAATCCCGCGGCAATGTCCGGCATGCTGGCGATGTCCAGCACGCGGCAATCGGCGGCCTGCAGCAAATCGGTCAGGGTGGCGTGGAACTCGGTGTAGGTGATGACGGCCTTTGCGCCGGAGTGGGTGACCAGCGTCTGCACGCGTTCCAGATACAGCGCCGGGTCCAGTTTTTCGGTCAGGAAGGGGAAAATAGAAGGAATGGCGCCGAGGTAGAGCGCGCCCCAGAAAGCGGAAAGCAAGCGCTCGGAATGGCGCAACACCAAAATCACGAGGTCGTCCGGCCCGATGCCGGCGGCCTGTAAAGCGGCGGCGGCGGCGGCGGCGCGCTGGTGGAACTCGGCGGCGCTGACGCGGGTTTCAGCGCCCCCCTCATCCATGAAGGTCAGAGTCGGGTGGTCGGGCTGCTCGGCGGCCCGGCGGAGGATAGGCTCAATAAGGGAATGTTCCGTCATGCAGGTTTCCTTCAAATGGCCTAGGGGGCGGTCAGGGCGGCCGGCAGTTTGCCCGCCAGCCATTCAGTGTAGAGGTCGGCCCCAGTGCCGTTGAGATGGTTGCGGTTGGCCCAGGCTTCATCCGGCAGGCTGGTCCAGTCCGGCAATTGCAGGAAGGGGATGCCAGCGGCAGCCAGCGCCCCGGCCACCGGCTGCTCAAAACTGGCGTAATCGCCGGCGGGGTCGTTCAGGTAGGCGTTCAGGCTGGTGTGGAAAGGCAGTTCGACCACCACCAGTTGGGCCGAGTGGGCGGCGGCCAGTTCCACTATTGTATCCAACCCGGCGAGTTCCTCGGCGGAGAAAACATAGGCGTTGAAGAAGTTATACAGCCCCTGCTCGAGGGCCGGGTCGGGCGGCAAATGAAAGTGGCCGTACTGCCTCGGGTTGCGGTTGGAACCATCCGGGCCAGTCTGGGCCAGAGCGGTTTGTACATCGGTGGACTCGCTGGCAAAAGAGTGTCTGGCCCAACCGCGATAGGCCAGGATGGCGCGGTAAAAAGCGGAATGTTCAATCAGCCAGCCCTGGGGGCTAAACTGGCCGCGCTGGTAGAGCAACCAGGGAGTGGTGTGAATCCAGGCGGTTTGTTCGTCGGAACGGGTGTTGAAATCGCCGATGTAAGTCCCCAGGATTATCAGGCGCGGCTGGTACTGGCGCAGGACGAACTCCACAATCACGGCCTGCTGACGGATTGTAATGTCCGGTACAGAAAAATTGAAACAATCCAGTTCGGCCAGGCTCTGGTTGAGTTGCGCGGCATGGATGCCGGAATTAACCACCGAACTACCCAGCACGAAGCAATCCGGCGGCTGACTGCGCTCGGCCAGCAGGCGTAATTTGATTTCCATGGCGGCCGGCAGCAGGCGGCCGGGCGGCAGCAGGCGGGCCTGCACGGCGGGCTGGCGCAGGGCGAACTCGGCCAGCAGCAGAGCCAGCACCAGGTACAGCAGTCCCAGCGTCAGCGTTTTGCCAAACGGCAGGCTGACATCCAGAGTGGCGGTGCGCAGACGAAAGGGCCGGGAGAACATCGCTAAAATCCCTGGTAGATAAAGGGGGCCTTGGCATCCGCCTGAAAGACGAACAGCAGGGCCAGCAAGGCGAAGGCAAGGACGGCGGCGCGGGCGGGCAGCGGCCAGCCCAGGAAAGCCTGGTCTTCGCCGGCGCGGGCCTGCACAACATCCAGCCCGAGGGTGAGGGCTACCAGGGCCAGCACGCGGCCATCCAGCCAGAACGCGCCGCCGCTAAACAGGCCCAACAGGTAGCGTCCGGCTTCGGGCAAGGGCAACTGGAACGGCAGCCAGGCCAGCACGACCAGGGCGAAAGTCACCAGCGCGCCAAGCACCTGCCGCCCGCGGGGCTGTTGTTCCGGTGGCACAGCCGGCCGCCAGAGAGTCGGCAGGCGTTCGGCAATCTGGTAAACGCCGTGCAGGCCGCCCCAGAAGAGCATGTTCCAACTGGCGCCATGCCACAGGCCGCTGACCAGCATGGTGACCAGCGGCGGCAGGATGAGATTGGCGGCCGCCCCCTGCCCGCGCTGGCGCAGGGCACGCGCCAGCGGAAAGTAGATGTAGTCACGAAGCCAATGCGAAAGTGTGCGATGCCAGCGGTTCCAGAACTCGGTCAGGTTGCGAGCGAAGTACGGCTGCTGGAAATTGGGCGTGAGTTCGATGCCAAACAACAGACTGACGCCGCGAGCGATGCTGGTGTAACCGGCAAAATCATTGTACAGGCCAAAGGCAAAGGCCAGCAGCCAGACCGCCAACTGGGCGGCGCTGAACTCCTGCGGGGCGCGCCACACGGCCGGGTCAATCATCAATAAAAGCGAATCGCCCAGAAATTTCTTGCGGAAGAAGCCCACCAGAATGCGGGTGAAGGCCTGCGCCAGCACCGCATTGGTGACAACCTGCGGCCGGGCCAGCAGGGGCAAAAAGGTCTTGGCGCGCTCGATTGGGCCGGAGAGCAATTTGGGGAAGTAGGCCAGATAGAGGGCAAAGGCCGGCAGGCTGCGCTCGGCGGGGAACTGGCCGCGCTGGACATCAATGAGGTAGGAGATGGCCTGCAAGACCAGGAAGGACAGGCCCACCGGCAGGAGAATCTGAAGGGTCAACCCCTCGCCCAGCGGCCAGCGGGCCAGAAAGAACCCGGAATACTTGAAGAAAGCCAGCGCCAGCAGGTTGAGGGCAATGCCGAACCACAGCCAGCCGCGCCGCCCGGCCACCCGCAGACCGATGGCGTAGTTCGCCAGCGAGAGCAGGGCAAGCGTGACGGCAAACTCCAGCGCCCAGGTAGCGTAGAAAGCATAGGAGGCCAGCAGCAACCAGAGCCGCTGGAAGCGCAGGGGCAGCAGCCAGTAGAAGGCCGCCACCCCTGCCACAAACGCCAGAAAGACCGGAGAGGTAATGGACAAGATAAATACCGGGGTCGCGCCCGGCTGGGGGATTAACCGGCCAGGGCGTCCTTGTATTGTTCCTGCAGGCGGGCCAGATCGGCGTACACCATCATCTCTACCAGGCCTTTGAAATCCACTTCGCGCTGCCAGCCCATTTTGTCACGCGCCTTGCTGGGGTCAGAGACCAGCAGGTCCACTTCGGCGGGGCGGTAGAAACGCTCGTCCTGCACGACATAGTCTTTGTAGTCCAGATCGACCGCGCCAAAGGCCAGCTCGCAGAACTCCTGCACGGCATGGGTTTCGCCGGTGCCGACGACGTAGTCATCCGGCTCGTCCTGCTGGAGCATCAGCCACATGGCCTTGACATAATCACCGGCGAAGCCCCAGTCGCGGCGGGCTTCCAGATTGCCGAGGCGCAGCTCTTTGGCCAGGCCGAGTTTGATGCGGGCAACGCCATCCGTGATTTTGCGGGTGACGAATTCCAGGCCGCGACGTGGGCTTTCATGGTTGAACAGGATGCCGGAGACGGCGTACATGTCATAGGATTCGCGGTAATTGACCGTAATCCAGTGGCCGTAGACTTTGGCCACGCCGTACGGGCTGCGCGGGTAGAAAGGCGTTTCCTCACGCTGCGGCACTTCCAGCACCTTGCCGAACATCTCGCTGGAGGAGGCCTGGTAGAAGCGAGTCTTGGGGCTGGCGATTTTGATGGCGTCCAGAATGCGGGTGACGCCCAGGCCGGTTACTTCGCCGGTCAGCACCGGTTGATTCCAGGACGTGGGCACAAACGACTGGGCGCCGAGGTTGTAGACTTCGCTGGGCTTGTAATCGCCGACCAGATTGACCATCGAGGTCTGGTCATGCAGGTCGCCCTGAATGAGTTCGATTTTGTCCTGGATGTGAGCGATGCGGTCAAAGGTCATGGTGCTGGAACGGCGCACCATCCCGATGACCTGATAGCCCTTGGCGAGCAGAAACTCCGCCAGGTATGAACCGTCCTGGCCGGTGATCCCCGTGATTAAAGCAGTTGGCATGGCACTCTCCTGATTTCAAAATTCAACCTCTGAATTATAACAAGGGAAGGGAAAGGGTCAAGTCGCGATTCATGTATTTGGAGATATTCGACTTACCCAAACTACGCCATCAGTTTGGATTGATACAGCGAAAATTCGCCATCACTATAAACCACGGTCTGGATATATTGCCAGCCCAAACGCTCCAGAATCCCGGCCGCGGCGGTAGTGGTGGCATAGACTGATTCAAAGCCCTGCTGGCGCGCCAGGTTCATGCCGGCCTGCACCAACTGGCTGCCGACCCCACGGCCGCGCTGCATTTCAAGCACATACAGGCCGCCCAACTCGGGGTGGAAGTCGGCCAGGGCTTCGTTCCCTGGCTGGCGCAGAATAATCGTGCCAACCGGCTCATTCCCTTCGAAGGCAACCAGACGGATGGGGAGGCCCTCACGCCGGGCATCCATCAGAAAATCCTGCTCCATTTCAGCCTGCGACCAGTCTGCAAAATAATCCGGCCATTGGGCGCGAAACCATTGCGCCAAGGTGGGGATGACATCCAGATGGTCGGCCAGAAAATCAATTGTGGTCATTGTTCTACCATGCTGGCGCAGACCTTACGGACATTCAAAGTCGCGATCAATCGGCACGAACAGTTCTATGCGGACCTGCTTGGAATCAATGGCCGATTCGTAGTAACGCAGCAGCGGCTCGCTGACCCAGGTCACCCAGGCGTTGTTCTCATCCGCCAGGCTGGCGCCGCCCTCTTTATAAATGACGGCCACCCGTTCGGTAACAATCAGGCTGAAACGCCCCGCTTCCAGATCGGCATAAAACTCTTCAAAATAGGCCGCATCGGCGGAAAGGGCGGCATCCATGACTTCTTTCTTCTCATAGTGCGCTATCAGGGGCACATTTTCCACCGCGCCAAAGGTGAGCAATTGGCGCTGGTCCATAAACAAGACCGGACCATGTTGAGCAGCGCAGGAGACATAGGCCTGGACATTGCGCAGGGTGGTCTGGGTAACTTCTTCCGCGGGCAGGGCCAGCGGGTGAGCATCCACCATCGGTACAAAGGCGGGGATATAGATGGCCAGCAACAGCGCGGCGCGGGCAGCCGGCGACATACGCAGGCGCGCCAGCCATTCGGCCGGGCGGGCGGCTTCCCAACCGAGGGCGGCCACGAACACCATCCCCACCAGGAACATATCCAGATTGTGGAGGTCGAGTCCGCCGCCGACTTTCACGCTGGCGGTCAGGCCGACCCCCAGAAAGACCGTCTGGGCCGCCAGCACCGCCAGCCCCGGCCAGCGGCCGAGCGGCCAGTGGCCGCGCCGCGCTGCCCAACCCAACAGCAACATCAGGGGCAGGGTCGCCAGCAGCAAGCCGAGCAGTACACCCATCCCAAACGAGGCGTTCGGCAACAGACGCTGCCAGAGCAGGGTTTGCTGCGAGGCGATTTGAGCGCTGGTTTCCACCACGCTGACCGCCCCGGAAGCGACCGTACCAGCCACAATGGCCGCGGTATCCGGCGCAGTCTCACTAACCGTACCGGCAAACAAGCCCTGGAAGTACACCCATAAAGGCGGCCAGACGACTGTTAGCACAAAACTGCCCAGCACACCCGCCACGCCCAGCGCCAACCCGCGCAACCAGGCCGCTCGCGGCGGCTGTGAGCCGCCATCGGCCAGCGCCAGCATCCCGGCCCATAACGCCGGTGCAATCATCCACGAGAGGCGGCTGTGGTAAGCGATGTAACCGGAGGCCATCACCAGCAGGAAGGCCAGCCAGAGCGGGGTGCGCCGGGCCAGCGCCACCAGGGCTGCCGCCAGCACCAGCGGGGTGTAGATGGGGCCCTGGTTAAGAAAGAGGAACGTCCACAAGCCGAACCACAGCCAGGGGCGCGGGTTGGCCGGGTCACGGCGGACCACCAGCAGGCCCAGCAGGATATACGGCACGCTGACCACCAACCCACCCCAGGCACGCACCAGCCAGATGGGCGGCTGGGCCATGAGCAACCATGGCAAGCCCCCCAACGATTGCCGCC
>CAZEQN010000141.1:0-6837 GCA_964514335.1 uncultured Anaerolineaceae bacterium | reverse complement strand
TGGCCAACGATTTGAGATTTAAGCCATTAAATCGCCTGCCTGGGTGGGCGCGCCACCAAACCGCGTTTGTGCAGTTCCTCCCGCCGTTTGCGGGGCGGGTAGGCCAGCACCAGAAAGGCCCCCAGAATCGGCAGGCCCAGCGCCAGCAGGCCATAGGCTAGATACTCCGGCCAGGTCAGCCGCCGCCGCGCCAGCGAAAGCCATGCCACCACCGGCATCACGGCTATAAATCCAAATAGAAGGGTACGCAAATGGTCGGCGGTCATAGAGATTTTCCGAACAAACAAAACACAAGTTCTAATAATTATAGCCAATAAGTGGCCGAAAAGCAAGCCGGTTTGCGCCCTGCCCCAACCTGCGGTATCCTTAAGCCACATCAAAATCCACTGCGGAGAGATCAATGGACATAAAAGGCAAGAATGCCTTGGTGCTGGGCGGTTTTGGGCTGGTCGGGATGGCGATTTGCCGCCGCCTGCTGGAACATGACCCCGCCCGCCTCGTGGTCGGCTCACTCTGGAAGCAGGAAGCCGAACAGGCTATCGCCGACCTCAAAGCCGAGTTTCCGGACAGCCCCACCAAATTCATCCCTATCTGGGGCGACATCTTCCTGCGGGCTGAATGGCAGCGCGACAATGAACACCCGCGCCCCGGCGTGCTGGCCGACCCGGCCAAACGCCACCGCCTCGTGGCAGACATCGTGGATGAACTGCACGATGATATCCTGGAAGCCTCCTTCCTCTATCAAATCATCACCGGCAAGGCCAAAGGCCTGGATGGTACGCCGATGGATATCGTGGTGGATAGCATTAACACCGCCACCGCCGTGGCCTACCAGAACATTTACGCCTCCGCCCGCCGCCTTTCACAACTGGCCGCCGAGAATCACCCGGACACCAACTGGCCGGAAGAAGTAGAAACCCTGTTAAGCGCGCTCTATATCCCCCAACTGGTGCGCCACATTCAGATTTATCACGAAGCCATGCTGCGGGCGGGCACCCAAGCCTACATTAAAATCGGCACGGCCGGCACGGGCGGTATGGGGCTGAACATCCCCTACACCCACGGCGAAGAGAAACCCTCACGCGTCCTGATGAGCAAGGCCGCCATCGCCGGGGCGCAGACCCTGCTGACCTTCCTCATGGCGCGCACCCCGGGCGGCCTGCAAATCGCCAAGGAAATCAAACCCACCGCCCTGATTGCCTGGAAGGAAATCGGCTACGGCCCCATCCGGCGCGGCGGCAAGGACTTCATGCTCTATGACTGCCCGCCCGAAGCCGCCCTCTCCATTAAAGATGCCGCCAACCTCGCCCCCAGCGGCCAGTTTGGAACCGCCACCGGCAAGGTCATGGAAGCGGTGTATATCAACACCGGTGAAAACGGCCTGTTCGCCGCCGGCGATTTTGCGCTCATCACCGCCCTCGGCCAGATGCAGTTCATCACGCCTGAAGAAATCGCAAACGCCGCGGTTACTGAAATCCTCGGCGGCAACACCGGCAAAGACATTGTCGGCGCGCTGGATGGCGCCGTGATGGGCCCGACTTTCCGCGCCGGCTACCTGCGCCAGGCGGCCATCAACCGTCTGGAACAACTGGAAGACGAGCACGGGGAATCAGTGGCTTTTGAAATCCTCGGCCCGCCGCGCATGTCCAAACTGTTGTTTGAAGCCTACCTGCTGAAACGGGTGTACCAGACCCTCAAGGCCGCCGCGGCCGCCGCCCCGGAAGAGATGGCCGCCGCCCTGCTGAAGGAAGTGACCGACCATGCCGACCTGCGCCAGCAAATCTTGAGCGTTGGCCTGCCGATTCTGCTGCCGGATGGCGAGCGCCTGCTGCGCGGCCCGCTGGTGAAGAGCGAAACCGCCGCCCAGGGCTGGGTGGACCTGACCCCCGCCAACATGGCCCAATGGAAAAAACGCCTGGATGGCATCCGGGCGATGGTGGCGGATGAACTTGACCTCAAGGACACCTCCAGCCGCAAAGACCGTTTCTATCCTTCCCTGCGCCAATGGAAGAATGACGAACGCTTCCACATCGGTGAAATCGCGGCCTGGGTCAGCATCTACGAAGACGAAGGCCGCCGCGGCAAGGATTGAGCCGCCGACCGCCACAGCAAAAGAGCTAACTAAACTGCGGGGGTACCATTATCAAGGTAGGGGCGCAGCAGGCTGCGCCCCTACGACTTGCAGAACCAACCCGCTTATGGCCTCCGCCCTAACACCAGCGGCACCTCAATTTCTTCCCCATTGCGTAAGACCTCAAACACCACGGTTTCGCCGGGCGCTTTTTGCGTGAACAGATAGGCGATCATATCGCCAAAGGAACGGATTTCAATGGTGTCAATCGTCAGCAGCAGGTCGCCCTGCCGCAGGCCGGCTGCCTCGGCCGGGCTACCGGGAACCACGCTGGTGACCAGCGCCCCAAACGCCCGCTCGCGCCCCAGTTGTTCCATCAATTCCAAAGGCAGTTCCGGCAGGGTCGCCACCCCCAGGTAGGGGTATTCATAAAAGCCGTTGGCAATCAGGCTGGGGGCCACCCGCTTGAGGATGTTCACTGACACGGCAAAGCCTATGCCGGAATTGGCCGGGGAGCCGTCAGCCGTGAGCGCATCCGTGCGGATGGCGCGGTTCACGCCCACCACTTCCCCATTCAGGTTCAACAGCGGCCCACCGGAATTGCCGGGGTTGATGGCCGCATCCGTCTGGATGATGTCGCCTGCCGTAAAGGTGCCGCCGGTGGGCGAGACATTCAGCGAATCCAGCGTGCGCCCCAGGCTGGAGACAATCCCGGTGGTCATCGTGCCGTTCAGGCCAAATGGATTGCCAATCGCAATCACGATTTGCCCGACCTTGAGCTCGCCCGAATCGCCCAGCGGCAGGGGGATGAGGTCATCGGGGTCAACCGCCACCTTCACAATCGCCAGGTCGCTGTCCTTATCCGTGCCAATTACCGTGCCGCGCACTTTAATGCCGGAGGGGAAATTGACCTGTACTTCGGTGGCGCCTTCCACCACATGCAGGTTGGTCACGATGTGGCCTTCCTTATCAATCACGAACCCGGAGCCGGAGCCGGTTTGTCCTTCGGACGTACCCACCAGCAAGGCTACCACGCCCGGGCTGACGCGCTCATACAGCTGAATCATGGCTTCCTGCTGGGTGAGCAGTTCCGTAGGCGGTTGCACGCCGCCATCGCCGGAGGGCAGCGGCGGCTGGGGCGTTACCTCCGGGCGCGGGGTGGCGGCCGGTTGCCCGGTGGCTGCGCCCTCATCCAGCGGTGCGCCGGCCTGGGTTGCCAGGGCTTCCAGCGTCACCACCAGTCCTTCGGGGCTGGTTTCAAAACTGGCCTGGCACGCCAGCGCCGTTACAGCCAGAGCGGTCAGGAAAAGCAGGAACTTTGATGTGCGGGTTTTCATGGAGGCCATCCTTCTGAATGGTGAGAAGTTATTCTAAATCTGGTCCCGTAATTGCTCAAACAATTTGCGGGCTTCTTTGCTTAGCTGGCGCGGGATTTCCACCTGTACCACGGCGTACAGGTCGCCGTGTTTGCGGGGATCGCTCAAGCCGGGCATGCCTTTGCCCTTGAGCCGGAAGCGCTGGCCGGGCTGGGTGCCGGCGGGGATTTGCAGCAGGACATTGCCTTTGAGGGTCGGCACTTTCACTTCACCGCCCAGCGCGGCGGTAGCCACATCCACCCCGATTTCTGTAATCAGGTCGTCATCCTTGCGTTCAAAACGCGGGTCGGGCGTAACTTCCAGCACCAGGTACACATCCGCCCCATTCGGGCCGGCGCCCTTCAAACGCAGTTTCGTGCCGGTGCGCGCCCCGGCCGGAATCTTGACCTGAAAATCGCGGTCATTGATTTTTACATGCCGTTCGCTGCCCAGGTAGGCATCCTTGAGGGGGATGACCATGGCGCTCTCATAACGCGGGGCGGCGCGCCCCCCGCCGCGCCCAGCCGCCTGACCAAAGCCGCCCATGCCGCCAAATATCTGGCTGAAGAAATCAGAAAAGCCGCCCGCACCGCCAAAAATATCCTCATATTCCACGCGTACGCCGCCCGGGCCGCCGGGATTGCGCGTCCAGTCTTCCCAGCTAAAGCCGCCCGGCCGCCCGCCCTGCTGCTGCCACGAGGTATAGGCCGAGCCGAGCCGGTCAAAATGCGCCCGCTTCTCGGGGTCAGACAGTACCTGATAGGCCTCGTTGATTTCCTTGAACTTATCTTCGGCGGTCTTGTCGTTGGGGTTGCGGTCGGGGTGGTATTGCATGGCGAGCTTGCGGTAGGCGCGTTTGATGTCTTCCGCATCCGCAGTGCGCTCTACGCCCAGAATTTTGTAATAATCTCTATAGTCCATCGTAGCCACTCGTTTCTCTGGCTATTATGCTACCACCCGGTTGAGAGTCAAGCCCTGCGCCGCGGCTCTAATGAATTGTTTACAGGCGGCGGTGAGGGACATTTTGAGGGACAACGCGCCCCCCCCGTTGGGGAATTGTCCCTGGGGTGTCCCTGACAGGAGGATATGACAAACCATATGACATAGTGACACCCCCCTTTTAAGTTTTGTCATATGCTGTCATATTTGTCCTATGTTTTTGTAAAGGGCTTGACGCGAAAGGCGGTAATTGGTAACTGGTAAGTGGCAAAAGAAGCGCACGCAAAGCAAATTGCCCTCCTGATTGCAAAAACGGATGACAAAACAGGTGACATACTGACACCCCGGTTTGAAATTTTGTCACCGGTTGTCATCCATGTCATCTGTTTTTGTAAAGGGCTTGACGGCGGCGGGGCGGGGGGGAGATGCAAGGTGCAAATGGCAAATTAGAAACAATCTCACGCAAAGTGGGCAATAAAGATAGCCACGCCAAGACCGCAAAGTTAGACCTGCCTGACCTATGCCCGGTTCGATTCTACCTGCGGGCGGGTGTTTTGGCGCGGGGCGGGGGTGAATGTCAATGAATTGAGGGGGATTGGATTGCTGATTTTAGATTTTGGATTGTTGCTTTCGCGCGGCGGCTGGCTATAATGGGGCTATGAAAGTGGGCGATTTTACACAGAATTTACAAGTCCGGCAAAACGCGGGTCAAGCCCGCATCTATAACAGCCGAATAGGCAAATTCACACAACCAGACACCATAATTCCGGGGGCAGGCAACCCGCAGGCCTTCAATCGGTATGCCTATGTCCTGAACAATCCCGTGAATTTTGTGGACCCGAGTGGACATGATCCGTGGTGGTGTGGGGACTCTACTTGCACTCTAAATTATCTCGATTCCATGAGTAATGCAAGTGCTAGAAGCAATCCTTTAGCTGTAGATAAATCACCATTACTAATACTTGTATGTGGTTTTGATACTGGTGATGATTGCACCACAACCTATCCCACATCAGGAGGTGCAGAAAGGCCTCTGTACCTGCTTGCGCAAGAATGGGAAAGGCAATATGGGTCTGATTCTGTAATCTATCTTGGTTTTGGAGAACCACGGCCCACAAAACGTGATGTGGCAGATAAGATACTAGAACTAATTAACAATACTCCTGATTCAACAGTTTATCTTGCAGGTCATAGTGCAGGAGCTGATGCTATAGCCATCGCAATTCATGAGTATCTATTAAATGGCGGGGATGACCAAAGGATCGGGGGAGTTGCCTTACTGGATCCTTACCTTTCTGCACAGTTGGATGGAGCGGCGGAAGATCTCCGCGCTAATTCAGACAACATTCGGGAGATTCTTGGCGAAAGATATAATGTTTATATTGCGAATCTAGCAAATGGTATTCAGTCCGGCACTATAGTTACTCCAATTCCTTTTGCTGGACAACACATCGAACTAGCAGTTGATAACGATATTCTCAAAGAAATATTCAATGGTTTCCAAGAGCATCAAATGAAATAATATGAATATCAAGAATTTGTTACTCAAAATGCTGTTTGTGACAGTACTGTTTTTGTTGGTGCTGAGTAATCACCATAATGGAGTAGATGCGCAATCATCTGGCAATTGCATTCTTCAGCCAGCCGGTTTAGGTTATCCATATAGATCCGAAAGACTATATGACCCTACCCCAGTTCCTCTGCCCGCTGAATGGGAATCGCAAATAGATTTTTCTAAATTTACCAGATTGCCAAACGTGGATTTTAGAGAAATGGTATCTGTAGAAAAGAGTCTGTGGATGCTAACCAGAGACAATCAACTCTTTAGATACGATCAAACAACTAAAACAATCGCTCACTTTGAAGACAAAGAGATAATAATAGAGGGCAACAATGTTAGCGTCATTTACAGTCTTTTTGGGGCAAGCAATGGCGAACTTTGGGCATTGGGTCAATACTCCGCGTTTGCTGAAGGCAAGTACCCTTTGCCGGACATTACCTACCTTCTAAAATTTAATCAAACTGCCGGCATCTGGGAAGCGATAACGAACATCCAAACTTCAGGCGTTGAAGGACATTCTTCCAAAATCGTTGAGGATGGCTACGGAAATCTTTGGTTCATCATAAATTCATCATTGATGAAATTTGACATTGCAACTGAAAGCCTTGAAAGAATTATAGGAAAGGAAGAAGGGTACATATTTTCGTCATTCAGTCTCTTAATTCATCCAGATGGCACTATTTGGTCTCAAATTGTTTATTCTAAAGAGGAATTTGAAGAACGGGAGATAATGCACTTAGGTGGCTACCGGCTTGTTCGCTATGATCCAATTACAAACGAACTCAAGGACTTTGGAGTTCCCCCAGAGCCAAATCATCAACTCCCTTTTATACATATTCTTGATAATCAGGGACGAATTTGGGCAAATAATTTTGGCTGGCTTGAGATTGATGAAAGAAATAGCCGTTACC
>CAZEQN010000140.1:0-6899 GCA_964514335.1 uncultured Anaerolineaceae bacterium | reverse complement strand
TTTGTAGGTCTCAAAATCGCCTTCCACCGCCCCATCATGCTCGCTGCTCTGGTGGTCGGCCCCAAACGGGTTCACGGCGTAAATCAGCGCCAGCGAACGCTTCACCTGCGGCATGTGGGCCGGCAATTCCTGCCCCTTCACCGTAATCAGATAATCCGCCAGGCCGCGCCCCAGTTCCTCCGCCGCCCGCTGGCTGCCTTCGGCCAGGATATCGCCAAAACCGGTGCGGGTGGCAATCATCTCGGTCAGTTTCACCATGCTCTCGGCGTTGCCCCAGGTCAGGTCCAGACCCACATCTTCCTTGGTCAGCTTGCCTTCGCTGTAGGCTTCAAACGCCCATGAAATCGTCGCCCCGCAGGAAATCGTATCCATGCCGTACTGGTTGCACAGTTCGTTGGCCTTGGCAATCGCCGCCCGGTCGCTGATTCCGGCATAGTTGCCAAAGGTGCTGGTGGTTTCATATTCCGGCCCGCCGTAGCGCGGGTTCACCTTGTACGGGCCTTCCTCAATTTCCACCACCCGCTTGCAGCGCACGGTGCAGGCATAGCAGGTGTCCCGGCCGAGGCGGTCCTGCTTGCCTTCTTCGGCACCTTTCAAAATCGTGTCATACATCGTGGTACCGTCAATCGCTTCCCAGTCGGCGAACACCCCGCTGTTGTAGTTGAAGGTCGGCAGCGAGCCAATCGTCTGGTTGGCGCCGGTCGTCTCGGCCGTGCCGTATTTCGCCAGCCCCACAATGTTGCTCTGCGGCAGGTTCTGCACGCCCCAGCGCGCCAGGTCCGAGAGGGCTTTCTTATCGGCCACGTCCGGTTTCTGGCTGCCGCGCACCGCAATCGCCTTAAGGTTCTTGCTGCCCATCACCGCCCCCAGGCCGGTGCGACCATTGGCACGGTTGGACATATTCATAATCGCCGCGAAGCGTACCTGCTGCTCGCCCGCCGGCCCCACCTGCAACACTTCGATTTTGTCATCGCCCAGTTCGGCCTTGATGGCATCCTCGGCCTCACCCGTAATCTGGCCCCACAGGTGTGCCGCCGGCCGGATTTCCACCGCCCCGTCCTTAATCCACACATACACCGGATTTTTGGCCGCGCCCTTGACCACAATCGCGTCAAACCCGGCGAATTTCAGTTCCGCCGGCCAGAAGCCGCCGGTCTGGCTGTCGCCAATCGCGCCCGTCAGCGGCGATTTGGCTGCCGCCGTCATCCGGCTCTGGCCGGAGAAGGCCGCCCCGGTCAGCACGCTCAAGGCGAACACCAGCACATTGTCCGGCCCCAGCGCGTCCGCCCCGGCGGGCATTTCTTTTAACAGGTAGTACATCGCCAGGGCGCTGCCGCCCATGTACTTGCGGTAAAACGCCTCATCCGGCGTTTCAACTGCATAGGTTTCGTGGGTCAGGTCCAGCTTCAGAATTTTGCCAGTGTAACCGTGGGGCATCGCGCTCTCCTTAATCGTCTAACTATCAACCCGGGCCGTCTAACCCCCGCCCACCGCCGAGAATACCCGCACCAGGTCCCCGGATTGCAAGCGGCGCGCCAGGTTGACTTCGTGTTCATCATTGACGCTGAAAATCACCGTCGGCGGGAGCTCAAACTGCGCCGCCAGGTCGGCCAGCGTCGCCTCGGGGGCCAGTTCCAGAGTCGTCTTGCCTCTGGCTTCCAGTGGCAACTTCTCGCGCAGGGTGGAATACAGCCGCAATTCAATCTGTATCATCTATTCTGATTATAAGGGATGCCGCCCCACCCCCGCTGCTTGTAAGTTGTAGTCTAGCCCCCCTTCGGCAAGCTCAGGGCAGGCTTGCGGGCGTGTCTTTCTGCATCCGATTGGAATGCCGCCCCACCCCGCTGCTTGTAAGTTGTAGTCTAGCCCCCCTTCGGCAAGCTCAGGGCAGGCTTGTGGGCGTGTCTTTCTGCATCCGATTGGAATGCCGCCTCACCACCACTGCTCACCAGGGGAGTGGCGAACTTCAGGGAGCTAGTTTGTCATTACGAGCCCAAAGGGCGAAGCAATCTCATAATTTATCTTGGGGATTACTTCGGCGGGTGAAACCACTCCCGCCATCCCTCCCCCTCTCCCGTTTAATGGGAGAGGGGGTCGGGGGGTGAGGGGGTGAGGGCCCACCTACGGCTTCACCGGCCGCCCGGTCGCCAGTTCCAGCCACGCCAGCAGCACATCCAGCGGGCCGCCCGCATCCGCCGGCTGGCTGGCAAGCACAGTGGGCTCCAGCAGCGCCATGGCATGCGCGCTGCCGGGGAACAGCACGCCCTGCGCATTGGCAAAGTCCAGGTCATTGCAAATCGCCGCCGCGGCGATATCACCCTCGGCCGCCAGGCAGGTAACCGGTACGCCCGCATCTGCCAGCGCCCGCGCCCCCTCCGGGTACACAAACGAAGCCGGCAGGTAATTGCCCGGCGAAAGCGAATACACGCCCAAACAACGGGGACTGCCCGCCGCCTGGCTCGCCAGCACACAGCCCACCAGCGCGCCATCCGCCCCAATGCTGGCCCCCAGCGCCAGGATCATATCCGGGTTCACCCCATCCAGCGATGCCGCAAACTCCACCGCCGCCTGTGAATCCACCAGCCAGTCAGTCGGGATGTTTGTACCCTGGGGGCTGCTGCCAAAGCCACTTAAGTCAAAAACCAGCGCCCCAAAGGAGGCCTCTGACCGCAGGGGCGGGAACCAGGTCGGGTCCAGCCACGTCCCGCTCACACCCGTGCCCGGCCACTCGCCGGGGGTGTACTCGCCCGCCCGGTTTTGCAGCCACGGCGCAATCTCCCACCAGTCGTACTGGTCGCCGCCCGCCCAGTGCATCATCACCACCAGCGGAGCCGGGTTCACTTTGGCCGGGTAATACATCCCTACCAGGCTGCGGCCATCGGCCGTTTGTATCACTACCGCCTGGGGCTCGGCCGCCAGCGGCGGCTGTTCGCTCGCCCACGGGCCGGCATCCACCGGCGGGGCGGGTTCCGGGCTGGGCGGTGTTTCGGCGGTCGGCTCGGCGGTGGGGTCTGCCGCCACCGGCTGGGTGGCCGTGGGCGCGGCTGGCGGCGCGGCCGGCGCGCTGGGGGCGCAGGCCGCCAGCAGCAGCCCCAGCGTCAGCAAGAGCGCCAGCAATCGGTTCATTTTCATCGTGCACCTCATTTCTGGACCATTCAGGAATATCTTCATTTTATAGGAAAAAGCCCGCAAAAAGGAAGCCATAACGCCAACCCGCTGGCTATCGTTTTTAACCACAGCCAGCAATCCCGTTTGCGGGCAAATTGCTCATTGTGCTGGTTTTGGCGAAGGCCTATAATTAAACAAGCACGCCCAACATCCAGGCGTGCCTCGGAGGAGTTGGCTGTGCGCGACATCACCCTTTCCCTATCCAGACGAACCCTGACCCACCTCGCCCTGCTCTTTATGCTGGCGCTGGGCGCCTGTGCCGGCCTCACCGGTACAGACGCGACCTCCACCCCGGAACCCTCCGGCGCGGGCGACCCCACCGCCGTACCAACTGAACCCGCCATGGTGCTTGATGGTCGCGGCGGCGGCTCGGTGGTCTTCGTGCCCGGCGGGCCGTTCATCATGGGCAGCGAGGAAACCGAACCCAACTCCGAAAGCGATGAATGGCCGCGGCGGCGGGTGAACCTGCCCGGCTTCTGGATTCAACAAACCGAAGTCACCAACGAGCAGTACGCCGCCTGTGTGGCCGCAGGCGAGTGCGCCGCCCCCCAGCAAGCCCTGACCTTCAACGACCCGGCCTACGCCGGCCACCCCGTCCAGGGCGTTACCTGGTTCCAGGCCAATGCCTACTGTGAGTACCTCGGCGGCCGCCTGCCCACCGAAGCCGAATGGGAAAAAACCGCCCGCGGCCTGCAAGCCTTTACCTTCCCCTGGGGCAGCGCCGACCCGGATTGCGACCTCGCCAACCAGCAGGGCTGCAACGCCCCGGACAACACCAACCCGATTGGTACCCGCGACGAGGGCTTGAGCCCCTTTGAAGCCTTTGACATGGCCGGTAACGTGGGCGAATGGACCTACGATTGGTACACCGCCGGCTACTATGGCGAGGCCCCGGTCGCCAACCCCTACGGCCCGCAAAGTGGCGAACTTAAGGTCTGGCGTGGCGGCGGCTATGGCGAAAGCGGCCCGGCTCTGCGCACCGCCAACCGCAACGCCCTCGACCCCGAAGACTCCCTGCCCGGCCTCGGCTTCCGCTGTGTGCTCTCGGCCGAGGAAGAAACCGCCCACGCCCCCTTCTGCCAGCCCTCCTACACCGCCTTCTGCAACCCCGGCGGCAGTATGGAAACCGGCCTCAACCAACCTGACCGTCCCACCGGGGGCGAGCAGCCCATCCTGCGGGTGGCCGGTTTCAGTTGCCCGCAGCGCGGCATCGTGGAGGTCAGCGTTGACCTTGACGTGCCCAGCGCCGAGGGCTACACCATGACGGTCAATGGCCTGCCCTTTACTGACTGTGTGGAACTGCCGGAATTCCCCGGCCGCCTGTACTGCAAAGGCCCGGCCGCCCCGCAGGGTGTATTCGTCAATATCACCATCTGCGCCCCGGAGGGCGAAGCCGCCGCCCCCAATTTAAATCTGGTGGCCTACCAGCCTTCGGGGGGTGGCGAAACCGGCCTCATCACCTACCAGCCCGCCGCCGCCAGCCTGGTGGCCTACAATGCCTATCAGCAGCAAACCGCCCCCACCAATGCCAATGACTATTGCCCGCAGGGCTACCGCTACAACCCCCTCACCGGCCAATGCGACCTGGATACCACCCAGCCCGGCTGCCCGGAAGGCTGGACCTACAGCCCCGACCTCTACCGCTGCGAACCCAACCCCGATAACGGCTGCCCCGAAGGCAGCCAGTACGATGCCCAGCTCGGCCGCTGCACCACCACCGGCTATGATTGTGCCGATGGTTTCACCCTCACCCATGTCGGCGCTGGCATCCGCGCCTGCGAACCCTCCCAAAATGATGATGGCGGCGGCCTGTGCCCGCTCGGTTACTTCTATGACCGCAGCATCAACTGCTGCTCGCCCATCCCCCAGACCGGCAACGGCTGCGAACCCGGCAGCGTCTTTGACCAGCTGCGCGGCGTCTGCCTGCCGCTGGATGGCAACGGCTGCCCGGCCGGTAGCCAGTATGACCCCTTCAAGGGCTGTATTTCAGATGGCGAAACCACCGCTGGCGAAAACCCGCCCTACGGCCAATGCCCGGAGGGAACCACCCTCGACCCCGCCAGCAATGCCTGTATCCCCAACCAGACCCAGACTTTCGCCGCCAACTATGTGGGAGATATCTCCTGCCCTACCGGCTACAGCCTGAATGACCTCGGCCAATGTATCCCCGAGCAGGGCGAACCCCAGGACTGCGGCCCGGGCGGCTACTTTGACCCCACCATCGGCCAGTGCATCGTAACGCCGGATGGCTGCGGCCTCGGCTTCTACTACAACGCCGAAGCCCAGGCCTGCCTGCCGCGCGGTGGCCCCGGCAGCCAGTGCGGCTACGGCTATCGCTTTGACCCGGCCGCCAACTGCTGCGTGCCCGTGCCCGGCAGCGATGGCACCGCCTGCCCCGGCGATGGCGAACTGGGCAGCAACGGCAACCAGCTCGTCACCTGGTACGCCGCCGCCCCCACCCTCTATGATGTCGCCAGCCAGCAATGCGACCCCGGCGGCGATGGCTGCCCGCTCGGCTACCGCTATGATCAGGAACGCCAGGCCTGCGTGCCGGTCATTACCGAAGACAGCTGCCCGGACGGCACCACCTACGACCCCCAGCGCCAGACCTGCACCCCGGATGAAGGCACCGAGTGCCCGGATGGCTACAGCTACCTGCGTGCCGTCAACGGCTGCCAGCCGGATGACAGCCAGCAGCCCCAATGCGAGGAAGGCTATTACTTCAACCCCCAGGTCGGCTACTGCCTGCCCACGGATGATAACGGCTGCGGCGTAGGCTATCTCGCCGCCGGGCCGGAAACCTGCACCCCGGATGACGGCCAACCCGGCAGCCAGTGCCCCACCGGCTTCACCTATGACGCAGACACCAATACCTGCCTGCCCCCCGGCGAGGGCAGCAGTTGCTGGAGCATTCAAGTCTCGGTGCCGGTCTGCCAGCAGCCCACCGTCACGCCGGACCCGCGCTGCCCGGTTGGCTTCCGCTTTAGCGAGCAAACCCAGTCCTGTGAAGATGCCCGCAACCTGCCCACCCCGACCTCCGGCGGTGGCGGCGGGCCATCCTCCTGTGCTGATATTCGCAGCATGGGCGCCTGCAATGGCTCCAATCTGGGCTGCTCCTGGAATGGGATTAAAGCCGTGTGCGAGGATGTTACTCCCTGACCCATTTCACCTCTCAAAAAACGCCCTCGCGAGCCATTCGCGGGGGCGTTTTTTTGCCCCTGATTCGCTGCACTTGCCGATTGACTTTTCAATAATTCCCATGCTAAAATTTTCATAACTGGTTACAGAAGTTCCACCAAGAAAGACCCCTCTTTTGAATTGGAACCATGGTTGACCCAGCACACTCTTTAGAAAGGAGTTCCAAATTCATGTCCGAGAAGGAACAGGGCACCGTGAAGTGGTTCAACGGCACCAAAGGTTACGGCTTCATTCAACGTGACTCCGGTGAAGATGTGTTCGTCCACTTCAGCGCCATTGCCGGCGATGGATTCCGCAACCTGGAAGAAGGTCAGCGCGTAGAATTCACCGTCACCCAGGGCCAGAAAGGCCTGCAGGCGCAGGATGTCGTCAAGCTGTAAACCAGTTTTGACCGTCACACCCGATTGGGCAGCCGAGACCCGGCTGCCCAGTTTTTTTAATTGCCCCCATCTTGTCATTCCGAGCGCAAGAGTTGGCTGCGCCAACTCCGATATCCCGATGATTCTTGTCATTCCGAGCGTAGCGAGGAATCG
>CAZEQN010000139.1:0-6901 GCA_964514335.1 uncultured Anaerolineaceae bacterium | reverse complement strand
ATGGACGGCGGCTTCTTCGGCGGTAATCTGGCCGAGTTCTTCCAGCCGCTTGACAAGCGAATGGTCGCGGGTGAGAGTCTGGACGCGACCATCCATGTAAATGGCGTACGCGCGCGAATCGCCGACATGGGCGACGGTCATCTGGGTGTTCATAATCAACACTGAGGTCAGGGTGGTGCCGCCGCCGGGAGCGCCTTTGGTAATGGCTTCGTGAGCCAGACGCACGCCCTGGCGCATGATTTCCTGCAGGCTGTCCTGGGGCGGTTCAGGGTCTATGCCAAAGAGCGGGTGGTGCAGGCGCTGGGTGAGGTAGGTGCTCATGCTGCGCACGGCGATATCGCTGGCGAGGTGGCCGTTTTCGTGGCCGCCCATGCCATCTGCAACCATGAAGATGCCCATCGGCAGGGTGGCTTTGCTGGTGGCGACAGTAGCGGTCTGGGCAAAGAGGGCATCTTCGTTGTTGTCGCGCTGGCGGCCCTGATTGCGCCCCACCCCAACCACCAACTGGGGCGGCTCGACGCGATTGAAGGCCTGGGCCATTTCTTCCAATTGCTCTTCGTTAAGCGGGGCGGTGGTGGCCTCGCTGGGCAGGTTGGGCGCATTGCGAGGTACGGTGGGCACATCCCGTGCGGCGCTTCTCTTGGGAGGGAACAATTTCTTGAAAAAGTTTGCCACAGCGACCTTCTTCCGTGTTTGCGCGCCTATGCAAGCAGCGCGTAGACCTTCTTGTCGGTTGAACCAATATAGATGATGTCTTCGTTGGCTGCCGGGCTGCCGGTAATCGGCCCTTCGGTGGCAAAGGCCCACTTCTGGCGGCCGGTACGCATTTCAAGGCAGTACAGGTGACCATCCACCGAACCGCAATAGACCGAGTCCTTGTAGACCACCGGCGAGCCGCTAATCTGATGCTCGGTGGTGAAACGCCAGACCTCTTTAGCGGTGCGGGCATCCACACAGTAGAGGACGTTATCGGCGGCGCCAATGAAAATCAGGTTATCGGAGAGGGCCGGGCTGGAGATGGTAGCCTTGCCAAGCCGGAAACGCCAGAGCACCCAGCCAGAGTTGGGGTCAATGGCGTAGAGGGTGCCATCCTGTGAGCCGACATAGACGGCCTCCGGGCCGACGATGGGCGAGGATGTAATTGGGCGTTTGGCCTTGAAGCGCCATTTGATATCGCCGCGAAAGGTGGTGCAGAGCAGTTCGCCGGTTTCGGTGCCGACGTAGACGAATTCCTGTGAAACCCAGGCCGTGGAGCGAATGGGGCCGCCGGCATCCACCTTCCAGGAGGCGCGGCCGGTGGCGACATTGACAGCGTGCAGAAAGCCATCATCTGACCCGATGAAGGCGTGGCCTTCGGCGATGCGGGGCGAGGAGCGCACCGGGCCATCGCTAAAATAGGTCCAGACGACCGTGCCGCTGCGGGCGGAAACGACATGCAGGCGCTGGTCTTCTGAACCAATGTAAAGGTTGCCTTCATAGAAGGCCGGGCGGCCGGGAATGCCGCCATCCGTGGCGTATTTCCATTTGAATTCGCCATTGGCGGCATCCAGAGCATAGAGGTTGTGGTCGTAGCAGCCAACGTAGAGCATGCCGCCGTTAAACAGGGGCGTGCCGCGAATTTCATCTTCGCATTCAAAGACCCACAGGGATTTGACGCCGCGCGAAGGGGCGCTGCCGCCGCCAGTCTGGCTGATAAAGCCGCTGTGGATGAGCGTACCGGTGCGCTGGGCAACGCCGAGGAGCGCCTGCTTCATCTCGGCGGCGGTCTTGAAGCGGTCGTCCGGGCTGTACTGGAGGGCTTTTTCCACCACCGCGATCAATTCAGGCGATGCGTTGGGGTTGATCTCCTTGATGGGGCGTTCCGCGAACGAGAAAGGGGCTTCCATGCGCGGGTCACGCAGCGTAAGGAGATGATGCAGGCTGGCGCCAAGGGCGTAGAGGTCTACGGCCGGGGTGGCTTCGCCGCGGTACTGGTCAGGGGGGGAGTAACCCTGGGTGCCGACCATGGTGTTCTTGGTGCCGCTTTCAAAGACTTTGGCGATGCCAAAATCCACCAGCACGACATGGTTCTGCTGGTTAATCATGATGTTGGAGGGCTTCATATCCCGGAAGATGATCGGTTCGGGTTTGTGCTCGTGCAGGTATTGGAGCACATCGCACAGTTCTACAGCCCAGTTCAGGATTTGTTCTTCGGGGAAGAAAGTCGTGGTTTCGGCGAGGATGTCATCCAGGTCGCGACCGTTGACATATTCCATGACCAGATAGGCGCGGTCATTGTGGGTGTGATAATCATAAATGCGGGGAATGGATTGATGGCGGAGGGTGGCGAGGATGTTGGATTCGCGCTCGTAGATGCCGTTGATGTTTTTGCGCACCAGCGGGTCAGCGATGTTGCTAATCATCTCCTTGATGGCGACAAGGCGAATGGCCTGGAAGTGGGTATCGCGGGCGCGGTAAACGGTGCCCATGCCGCCGGAGCCGATAATCTCCTGAATCTGGTACCGATCCATGAGTGTATCGCCGGGGCGTAACTGATTGCCGGGGCCGCTGGGTTCTTCTGCACCCAGTTTACGAGTAATCGGGTCTGTCAGGGCCAACCTCCTCTCTCCATGATTTTCAACCGCCCTTAAGGGCAGATTGCTCTGATTATACAGCCAGAAAGGCAGCCGCGTTTTGCAAAAGCAGGTTTTGCCGCCATTTCTGCCGATTGGAAAACGGGTAGGTTGCACTTCTGTTACTCCCTGCGGCAGCAATCTATGGCGGCGGAGCAGGCGTTGGGCTCGGCGTTGGGGGCAGTTCCCAAAGCAAAAGGGCCTGCACCAGCCGCAGGTTGATTTCAAATTCGGTGCGGTAATGGTCGCTCAACTCGACATCAATGGCGGGGACGCCCTGCCCAGCCGACCAGTCTGCCAGACTGCCAGTCATATGACAGCCGGTGAAAGGCGGCGGGTAGGGGTAGCCGCTGGCTTCGGCGAGGTAGATGGCGAGCAGTTCAGATTCTTCGCCCAGGGCGGGGTAAAAGCCGGGGGCGGCGGCGTGGTAGGAAATGAGGGCCGTGAGAGGTTGATGGGTGATGATGAAATTGATGAGGGCGGCAGTTTCCGGCTCGGAGAGGGCGTGTTCGCCGCCATGAATCGGCAGGTAGTTCCAGCAACCGGCTTTGGGCCACTGGGGAACCCAATCTTCGTTGGGGTAGTTACGGTTGAGGTCCACGCCGTTGGCATTGGCGCGGCCGCGAGTCTGGTAGGGGTACTGGGCGCCATCCGGGTTGAAGACCGGCAAGATGTAGAGGGTGGCCTCGGCGGGCAGGTCGTCCGGGTTGACGGCAAAATGATTAATCAGCTCAATGGCAAGGTGACTGGTATTGACCTCATAGCCGCCGTGGATGCCAGCCATCACCAGATAGGCGCGCGGGCCGGTACCGAAGCGCCAGACCTCCAGCGGACGGCCCTGTACACTGTGGCCGATGACCAGCGGGCCTTCGGAGTACGGGCGCGGAGTGGGGCTGGCGGATGGACTGGGGGTGGGTGTAATCGAAAGGAGTTGGCGCGGGGCAGCGGCCAAAAGAAACAGCCCAAGCAGGGGCAGCCAGAAGAATTTACGCGCCATCCTGCCGCCAGAAATAGAAAGTCAGAAGTAGGGCTGTGAGGCTGATGCCCAGCCCGACATAAAACGCGAGCGGGCGGTAGCTGAATTCCAACTCATGTTCGCCAGCGGGGATGGAAACCGTCCACAGGCGATCTGCCGCATCAAGGGCAATCGGCGCGCCATCCAGCGTGGCCTGCCAGCCGGGGTAGTACAGTTCGGCCAGGGTGAGCCGCCCAGCGGCGGGGGCATTGACCTGCAACGCAACCCGATTGGCGCGGCGGGCGGTGAGAGTGTACTCCAGCGGGGTGGGGCCACAGCACAGCGGGCTTTCGGCGGCGGGGAAGTAATGCGCCCACTGGGGGTGGAAGGGGCTGGTGAGCCCGGTGGCGAAGCGGGGCGCATTCTCGGCATCCGGCCGCACCAGCAGCCCGACATTGAGGAATTCCAGGGCCGCCTGCCAGGCGGCCCGGGCGGGGACTTCGTCTGCGCCTTCGGGCAGGCGGAACCAGTCCAGAATTTCGGCGTAGCCGGCGGGCAGAAGCGGGTCAAAGTTGGCGGCGGCGGGCAGGCCATCCAGCAGATTGGTGTTGGGCAGGACGGCGCGGCGGACGGCGTGCCAGTCCTGCTCGGGTTCAAAACTCTCAAAGGAATAGAAATTCTCAAACTTAATCGCCTGTTCATCCTGCGGCAGCAGAAAGACGCGCTGGCCGCCAGACAGGCTGCGGACGGTGGCAACATGGGGCGAGGTTTGAGCATACAGGCTTAGTGGGCCAGCAGGGTTAAGGCCCCAGCCCGCCACGAACAGGTCGGCGGCCAGCCACAGGCCAACGGCCCAGACCCAGCGCGGCGAAGGCAAATCGGTCTGGGGGGCGAGCAGGTGCAGCGCGCCCGCGCCCAGGCCCCAGAAGCCAGCCAAAGCGAGGGCGGGGATGAAAGTAACGAGGCGCTCGGCGAGGGCCGGTGGAAAGTTTGGCAAGGCAAGGTAGCCAATGCCCGCCCCCAGCATGACGGCCCCGGCCCCGGCGGTGGCGAGGCGCGACCAGTACAGGGCGCGTCCGGTGGGGCGTTGCCAGTGATGGGCGCCCAGCCCGGCCAGCAGGGCGAGGGCGGCCATTGCCCACAGCAGCCAGCGGGCAGGGGCCTGAAACAGGTCAAAGGTCGGGATATGGGCAAAGAGCCAGGGGTAAAGCGGGGTGTTATCGCCGAGCGCCAGCACAAACGAAACCAGCAGGATAGCCAGCAGGGCGCGCCGCAAGGGCCGGTCGGTGGGGCGGCGGGTGAAGAGGGCGGCGAGGGCGAACAGCAGGCCGAGCAGGCCGAGGTAGGCGGCATCTTCCCAGAAGGTGGCATAGCCCCAGTAGTTGCCATGGGCGGGGTTGCCGAACAGATTGGGGGCGACGAGAGTGAGCAAACGCCACGGCCAGAACGAGTACTGCAGGGCGAGTTCCGGGTTGTAGGATTCGGCGCGCTGGGAATGCAGGAGATACTCGGCGGTGGGCAGCAACTGGGCGGCGGCGAGGGCCGCGGCCCAACCGCCCGCCAGAATAAAGCGGCCGGCGGTGCGCAGCAGCCCGTTCCGGCCGGCCGCCTGCGCACCCCAGAACAGCGCCAGCAGCCCTGCGAGGAGCAGGCTGTACCAGGCGGTCTGGGCATGACCAGCCAGCAATTGCAGGGCGCACACCCCGGCGAAAAACAGCAGGGGGCGTTTGCCCGGCCGGGTGGCGAGGCGGTAGGCCGCCAGCAGCAGCCAGGGCAGCCAGGCCACGGCGGCGTTGACGCTCAGGAAATGGGCGCGCGCCACGGCGTAGCCGGAGAGGCCAAAGGCGAGGCCGCTGATGGTCTGGGCGGTGACATTCCAGCCCAGAACGCGGGCGAGGCGCGCCATACCCCAGCCACCCCAGGCGAGGTGCAGGGCGGCCAGCGGGGCCATCAGCCAGGCCAACAGCGGCAGGCCGCCGAGAGCGTAGGCGATGAAATAGCCCCAGGTGGGCGGGTAAAGCAGGGCGGACTGGTAATTGGCGAGCAAGGGCGCGCCAAGGCCCAGCAGCGGATTCCAGAGCGGGAGTTCGCCCGCCAGCAGGGTGCGGCTGGCCTGCGCCCACCAGGGGGCGAATTGCAGCAGGGGCGTACCCCAGAAAATGGCGCGGCCTGTAAGGTAAATGGGAGCGTAGAGGGCCAGCGGCGTGAGCCAGACCAGAATGAGCGGGGAGGACAGGCGGCTTCTTAACATGCGGGTCAGATGAAGGTGGCGATTTCGTCCAGCGGCTTTTTGTGGATATCCGGCACCTGGGCGTTTTCGGCAGGATAGCCAGCGACGAGAATCAGGTACGGGCGCTCGTTTTCCGGCCGACCGAGGATTTCATTCAGGAAGCCCATCGGGTTGGGGGTGTGGGTGAGGGTTGCCAACCCGGCCTGGTGCAGGGCGGCAATCAGAAACCCAACGGCAATGCCGACCGATTCCTGGACGTAGTAATTCTTAACCTTGCCGCCCGAGGGCAGGCGGCTGTAGGACTGCGCCATGACCACAATCAGATAGGGGGCGGTTTCCAGAAAGGGCTTGCGCCAATCGGTGCCAAGCGGGGCGAGGGCTTCCAGCCATTCCTGGGGGGCGCGGGTTTCGTAGAAGAGGCGCTCTTCTTCCTCGGCGGCGGCGCGGATGCGGGCCTTGACGGCCGGGTCGCGCACCACCACAAAGTGCCAGGGCTGCATATTGGCGCCATTCGGGGCGGTGCCGGCGGCGCGCAGGCAGTCTTCAATGACTTCCTGCGCCACCGGGCGGTCAGAGAACTCGCGCACGGTGCGGCGGCGGCGGATATCTTCATAGAAGGCGCGGGCGCGGTGGGCCATTTCCTCCAGCGGGAGTTCGGTAAATTGCAGGGGGATAAATTTGGCTTCATTCATGGGCGCTCCAGAATTTTACCGGGGTTGAAGGCGGCCCGCCCCAGCCAGAGCAGGCCGAGGATGGCCAACGCCAGCCCGGCCGCCAGTTCGGGCGGGAAGCCGCGGGGCCGCTGGGGGGCGCGGTCTTGTTCAGCGGTTGCCAGATTTTCATAGATGTGAGTGTCCCCAAACCGGGCTACCAGAACCAGGTCGGCGGCGGCCAGCGGGAATTCGGCAGCGATATAACGCACATCCAGTTCGGCCAGCAGGGCGGCATCCGGGGTGTAGGCGGCATTGGCGGTGGCCGGGTCGCCGGGCAGGGGCGGCAGAGTGACACTGTAGCCGGCCGGCGGTACGCCGCTGGCGGCTGCCATAAATTCTGCGTACTCCGTGAGCTGCAGGGGGTTGACGCCATCGGCGAGACGCAGGCCGA
>CAZEQN010000138.1:0-6917 GCA_964514335.1 uncultured Anaerolineaceae bacterium | reverse complement strand
CTCCGGCTACGGCCTGCTGACCGTGCGCGAAAACCTGTGGATGTTCGCCCAGTTCTACGGCATCCCCTCGGATGTGGCCGACCAGCGCATCAAGGACCTGCTTGCCATCGTCGGCCTGGCCGACCGCCTCAACACCAAATCCTCGGACCTCTCCACCGGCCTGCGCCAGAAGATGAACATCGTGCGCGGCTTCCTCACCGACCCGGACGTGCTGTTCCTCGATGAACCGACCCTCGGCCTGGACGTCAGCGCCGGGCGGGATGTGCGCCAGTTCGTCGGCTCCTGGGTGGCGGACAACCCGGACAAGACCCTGCTGCTCACCACCCACTACATGGTCGAAGCCGATGAACTGTGCGACCGTGTGGCAATCATTGACCACGGCCGGGTGCTGGCCTGCGATAAGCCCTCCAAACTCAAACAGGCCCTGCAAAAGGATGCCATCTTCCGCATGGAAGTCAGCCCGCTAAACGGCAAGGGTACGAGCATCTTCGACGGGCTGGGCGGGGTGAAGCAGGTGACCCACAGCGCCCACGATGGCCACTCCAGCCTGGAATTCATCCTGGCCGAAGAAGATGCGCTCGGCGCGGTGATGAACCGCATGGCCGAGCAGGACATTCACATCCAGAATTTGCAGAAGCGCGAACCGACCCTCGAGGATGTGTTCGTCAGCCTGACCGGCAAGAGCATCACGGAGGCCGAGAGCCATGACAGCCAATAGCGCCGTAATGACCGAACGCGTCCAGAAGCGCACCGGCTGGCGCCTGTTCCTGATGACCGTCATCGGCCGGGCTTACCCGCGCGTGGTCGGGATGATGCGCGAACGCTCGTGGATGTTCTTTGACATCTTCCTGCCGATACTGGGCATCTCCTCCTATGTGTTTGTGTATCAGGCCATCGGCGCGCCGCAGGTGTATATCGGCTTTGTGGTCATGGGCGGAGCGATGACCGCCTTCTGGTTGAATGTGTTGTGGGGCATGAGCAGCCAGATGTACTGGGAAAAAGAAACCGGCAACCTCGCCCTGTACATCATGGCCCCCAACTCGCTGATGGCCGTCCTGCTCGGCATGGCAATTGGCGGCTTGTTTTCCACTGTACAGCGCGCGCTGGTCATCACCCTGCTGGGCATGTTCATCTTCAATGTCGAATTCACCGTCAGTTCCTACAGCCAGTTGTTCGCGGTCTTCATGCTGACGATGGTGGCCCTGTACGGCATGGGGATGATGACCTCCTCGCTGTTCCTGCTGCTGGGGCGCGAAGCGTGGCACTGGTCCAACCTGGCCCAAGAACCCATCTACCTCGCCTCGGGCTTCTTCTTCCCGCTCAAGAGCCTGAACTTCTGGGTGGCGGCCGGGGCCTCCATCATCCCGCTGGCGATGGGGCTGGATGCGATGCGCCAACTGGTCTTCCCGCCCGGCTCATTCCCGCCCTTTCTGGATGTGCGCCTGGAAATCCTGGTGCTGTTCATCCTGTGCGTGGTGTTCATCGTGGCGGCCAAGTGGCTGCTGGATAAGATGGAACGCCTGGCCGTGGCCGAAGGCCGCCTGACCGAGAACCGCCGCTAAGCGGCCGGAGTGAGAAACCTATGACTACCAAACAAACCGCCTACCGCCACAGCCTGATCCCCCAGAACCCGCGCTGGCTGCCGCGCACTTTCCGCTGGGCGGCCTGGCTGGGCTGGCAAATTGAAAGCAACTGGGCCGACCCGTTCGTGTTCGCCATCTACTCCATCATCAAGCCGCTCTCGGCCGCCGCCATCCTGGTGGTGATGTACACCGTCATCACCGGCGGCCAGTTCGACAACCCGGTCTTCCCCTACATGTACCTCGGCAATGCCTTCTATATTTACGTCGGGGCGATTATGGGCGGCATCTCATGGGCCGTGATTGACGACCGCGAGCATTACCGCATGCTGAAGTACATGTACATCGCCCCGATTCATTACCCCACGTACCTGCTCGGCCGGGGGGTCGCCAAGTTCCTGTTCGGCTCGATTTCGGTCTTCATCACGATTGCCTTCGGGGTGCTGTTCCTGAATGTACCCATTGACTGGGCCTCGGTGAACTGGGGCCTGCTGGCGCTCTCGCTGGGGCTGGGGGTGCTGATGCTGGGCTTCATGGGCCTGCTGCTGGGCAGCATCACGCTGGTGATTGCCAACCAGGTGTGGTTTCTGGGCGAGGCGGGTGCGAGCGCGCTGTTCCTGTTCAGCGGGGCGATTTTCCCGCTGGAGGTGCTGCCGGCCTGGCTGCGGCCGGTGGGGTTCGCCATGCCGTTGACCTACTGGCTGGAACTGATGCGCCGCGCCCTGGTGGGCGGGGTGGCGGAGGCCTTCCCGACTCTCGCTGCCTTCAGCAACCTGCAACTCATCGGTATCCTGGTGGGCCTGACGGCGGTCTTTGGCCTGCTGGCCTTCGCCGCCTTCCGCTGGTGCGACTACCGCGCCCGCGAACTCGGCTATATTGACCGGGTGACGAATTTCTAACGCCCTAAGACTCAATATTTTCAGATAATCCCGCGTAGGGGCGGGTTTGAAACCCGCCCCTACATTGTTTAACCCGCAACCCCATTCCCCCCATAGATTTTGGGAGGCGGCGCGTGTCTCTCCGTTGGCAAAGATACGCAGCATTGCAAAGATGTCCTGCCATCCGGGTAGGGGCGCAGCATGCTACGCCCCTACATTGTTTAACCAGCCATCCAATTCCCCAAAGGGCATCTAAATGCTGCGCTTATTTGTCCGTTGGCAAGAATTTACGGCTATGCAAAGATGTCCTGCCGTCTGGGTAGGGGCGGGTTTGAAACCCGCCCCTACAGTGTTTAACAAGCCACCTCTTCTCACCAGCCGATTGAGACATCTACCACCCCCCTACGAAAATCGCCCACTTTTCGCACCCATTTCACAAAATCCCTGCCGCCCGGTTATATGGCATATACAATTCAAAAACCGAAAGGCACAACCTGATGCACTCTGAACTCATCCAATACGACAGTACCGAATCACCCCTTGGCGCGCTGTGGGTGGCGGTTTCCCCGCGCGGCCTGTGGGCGCTGGAATTCGGCGTGGACGAAGCCGCCTTCCGCGCCACCCTGGCCGAACGCGGGGCCACCCACGCCGAACGCGCCGCCCGCCCGGCCGCCGAGGCCCTGCGCCAGACCGCCGAATACCTGCACGGCCAGCGCCGCCAGTTTGATTTGAAAATAGACTGGCGCGGCATGACCGACTGGCAGCGCCAGGTGCGCATGGCGGTGGCGGCCATCCCCTACGGCCAGACCCGCAGCTATGGCCAAATCGCAACTGAAGTGTGTACCATCCGGGCGGCGCGCGCCGTCGGGCGCGCCAACGCCACCAACCCCCTGCCGCTGGTGATCCCCTGCCATCGGGTTATCGGCAGCAATGGCGCGCTGACCGGCTACGGCGGCCACGGCGGAGTGCAGACCAAAGCATGGCTGCTGGCGCTCGAAGGGGGGCGCCTGGGCTGACACAAAAGCGCGGCCGGGGGCCGCGCTTTTTATATTTGCTAACGTTCAGCCGGAAACCGGTGCCCGCCCGCGCCGGAAACCCGCTGCCAGCGCCAACGCCACCAGCCCACAAGCCATCCAGGCAGCTCCGGCCACCAGCGGCACGGCGGCCTGCTTGTTGGCAATCCCGGCAAAGGCCCACAACGCCACCAGCGCAAAGGCCACCTCGCCCCGCCGCCAGACCATCGCCGCAGTCAGGGCCGTGCCGACCGCCAGCATAATCACCGCCCAGACCTGCGGAGCGATACCCGCGCCGCCCCACTCCAGAAAATACAGGGCGGACGTGATATTCGCAATCGTCGCCACTGAAATCCAGCCCAGGTACACGCTCATGGGCACGTCCACGCACCAGCCTTCCACCCGGCTGACCGCCGCCCGGCCGATATCCAGCCGCAGGTACACCGCAATGAGTAACCCCAGCAAGGCCAGCATGACGACCACGGAAAGCACAAATTGCTCGTAATGCCAGCAGGCCAGCCAGGCCATGTTCGCCACGCCACTGGCCGCGAATAGCCAGCCCGCCTTGCGCAGGCGCGGGTTGGCACGCTGGGCGGGCAGAGCCTGGTACACGGCAAAGGCCAGCCAGCCAATATAAATCAAGCCCCAGATGGCAAAGACATAACCGGCCGGTACGAAGTACACCGCAAACCGGTCGGAGATTTCGCCGGTGTTCAGGCCGTTCAGCGGCAGGGCGTTTGCCAGCCCATTGAAAACAATCGTCGCCAGCACGCTTACCACCACGGCAATCTGGCGCAGCACATCCCGGTTCATACAGGCCTCCTTGAAATCTGGTTGTGCTTTGATTCTACGCCCAAACCCCGCTTTCGGGCGAGGGGCGCGGGTATACTTGGCCCATTCGCCACACCTACGGGAGCCGTCTGATGAAAAACCGAATCCTACTTGCCCTTTCAGTACTGGTTGCGGCCAGCCTGGCTTGCGCCAACTTCAACCTCAGCGGGGCTGACAGCGCCGACGCCACCACCAGCGGCCAGCCGACGCCCATTGCCAACCCCGGCCAGCCGGTGAGCGGGGATGCCAACGAGCCGGTCGTCATCACTGGCACCATCCCCTTTACTTCAACCTTCTTTCTGGATGGCAATGCCGAGCCTTTCGTGATGCTTGAAGACCAGACCGGCTTTATTAACCGTGACCTGTTCTATGAATTCCCCAAAGCCAGTCAGACCATCGGGGCGGTGGAACTGCTGGACGAAAGCACCCTCTCCTTCACCCTCGCTCTGCCAGCGGTACCGCAGGCAACCCTGAACGATGTGGACCAGAACGGGCGCGAGGATAAAGGCGTGATGGTCTTCCAGATTGCCTACTGGTCCAACACTTGGGGCGATGTATTTCTGGAAAAACGGGATGGCACCGGCTGGTCCGGCGCGTACACCACCGCCACGGTGGATGCCAACCGCGAATACGAAATTGACGGTGGGCACCTGGTCATCTGGGCGCCGGATGACCAGCAAAGCTTCCCCTCCGGTTTTGGCGAGGATGCGCTGCTCTTCACCGCCGATGACCCGGTCGTCAGCGTACCGGCGGGCTACAGCGTGGTAGACCTCAATACCGAACCGTTCACGATTTACAAGGAAGCCAACCCGGTCTTTGAACTCATCGAAGGCGGTGGGGCGCTCAAGGATTTCACCGACATGAAACGGCTGGAAGCCTTTGACGCCATGTTTGAGCGCGTGCGGGTCGAGTACCCCTTCACGGTGGAAAAGAATGTGGACTGGGATGCCCTGTACGCCGAATTCCGGCCGCAGGTGGAAGCCGCCACCAGCAGCCTGGCCTATTACCAGGTACTCAAAGCCTTCACGCTTTCCATCCCGGATGCCCACGTGGGGCTTTCGTTTGATGCCAACGACTTCTACGCCTGCTGCGGCGGCTCGCTGGGGCTGGTGCTGGAAGAATTGAGCGATGGCCGTGTGATTGTGACCGAAGTCATCTCCGGCAGTACCGGCGCCCGTGAAGGCATACAGGTGGGCGCGGAAATCAGCCAGTGGAACGGCACGCCCATCACCCAGGCGATTGATGCAGTGCAATCTTACTTTGGGCCGTACAGCACGCCCGACCATGAACGGCTGGACCAGACCCAGATGCTCACCCGCGTGCCGCCCGGCAGCCAGGTCACACTGACCTACGCCAACCCGGGCGCCAGCGCCAAGACCGTCACGCTGAACGCGCCGGATGAGTACGACAGCCTGTTCGCTCACCTGTATTACTTCAACACCGACCCGACCGCCCTGCCGATCCATGCCTACACGCTGGAAAACGGCCTCGGCTACATGCAGATAACGACCTTCTCGGATGACTACAACCTGATGGCGCGCATCTTTGAGCGCTACGTCCAGAACCTGATTGAAAACAATGTGCCCGGGCTGATTATTGACATCCGCGAAAACGGCGGCGGCAGCGGCGGGCTGGCGCTGGCCTTTGCCGAGTACTTCGTCAACCGCGAAGTCGAGGTCGCCCAGCGGCTGTACTACAACGGCCTGCTGAACGAGTTCACCTACGGCCAGTTCCCCACCACGCTCGAACCGGCCCCCGAGCACTACCGCGGCGACATCGTGGTGCTGATTGGGCCGGAGTGCGTCAGCGCCTGCGAGGGCTTTGCCTACTACTTGAGCTTTTCGGACCGGGTGACCTTCATCGGCCATGCGCCCACCGCCGGGGCCTTTGGCGAAGTCAGCCGCGGCCAGTACAAACTGCCGGGCGACTACAGCCTGCAATTCCCCACCGGCCGCCCGGAAACGATGGATGGCGAGATCCTGATTGAAGGCATTGGCATACAGCCGGATATCCTCGTGCCGGTCACCTACGAAAGCGCCCTCGGCCTGGTGGATGCCGTGCTGGAAGCCGCCTTTGAAGCGCTGGGCAAATAGTCTATGGCGCAATGGAAAGTCCTCATCAGCGACAGTCTGGAAGAAGGCGGCAAAGCCCTGCTGGCCGACCAGGCCGACGTGCATGACCGCCCCGGCCTGACGGCCGAGGAGTTGCTGGAATGCATTGGCGAGTATGACGCCCTGATTGTGCGCGGCCGCACCAAAGTTACCCGGGCTGTACTGGAAGCCGGAAAGAAGCTGAAACTGGTCGGGCGCGCCGGCGTGGGGGTGGATAACATTGACCTCACCGCCGCCGCCGCCCAGGGCGTGAAAGTCGTGAACTCGCCCACCGCCACCAGCAATGCTGTGGCTGAACACACCCTGGCGCTGCTGCTGGCGCTGGTGCGCCAGGTGCCGCGGGCGGATGCCGGGATGAAACACGGCCAGTGGGCCAAAAAAGACCTGATGGGCGCCGAATTGGAGGGCAAGACCCTCGGCGTGTTGGGCATGGGGCGCATTGGAGCGCGGGTGGCTGTGCTGGGAGCGGCCTTTGGCATGCGCGTGCTGGGCTATGACCCACTG
>CAZEQN010000137.1:0-6953 GCA_964514335.1 uncultured Anaerolineaceae bacterium | reverse complement strand
GGATGCCCATTTTGCCGATGTCATGCAGCAGGGCGCCGCGCCGCAGGTGGGTGAGGGCCTCGCCGTGCAGGCCAAGGGCGCGGCCAAAGCGTTCGGCCATGCGGGTCACGCGCTCGCTGTGGCCCTCGGTTTCCTTGTCCTTGAATTCCAGGGCTTTGGCCCAACCTGCCAGGGTGGCCTCGTAGGCTTCCAGAAGTTCATCATGGTGCTGCTGGTTGAGGCGGGCCTGGGTGGCGCGCTCGATTTTGAGCAGCAGGGCGATAACCGCCACGCTGACCAGCACAAACAGCAGGCCTTTGAGGGTTTGGAAACGGGTGAGGTTGGAGGGGTCGCCGAGGGCTACGACCAGAATCCAGTCGGATACAAAAATCCATAGAATGGAAAACAGACCATAGGTGAGGGGGACGCGCCAGATTCCGAGAAATTTCCACATGTGTTTGTAGGCTACAACGCTGCCATGCCGCCAATTGTACCTGTTTCAGGCAATTGCGAGCGGGCTGCGTATAATGGCAGCATGAATAAAGCGGAATTGACGGCGGGCCTGAAGGCCGAAGCCGCCCGGCTGGGGTTCGTGCTGGCGGGCGTGACCACGCCCGACCCGCCCGCCAGCTTGCCGCGGTTTGAGAACTGGCTGGCGGCCGGGCGGCAGGGGCCGCTGGGCTACCTGGCGCGGCCGGATACACTGGCGGCGCGGCGTGACCCGCGGGCGCTGTTGCCGGAATGCGAGAGCATTCTGGTGGTGGCCGTGCCGTACAGCCGCCCGGCGGGCGCCGCCGAACCCGGCCGCGGGCGGGTGGCGGCCTACGCCTGGCAGGCGGACTATCACAAGGCGTTGCCGCCGCGTCTGGCGGCGCTGGTGGCCTGGCTGGAAGGCCAGACCGGCGCGCAAATCCCGCACCGCATCCTGACCGATAGTGGGCCGGTGCTGGAGCGCGACCTGGCGCAACGGGCCGGACTGGGCTGGATTGGCAAAAACAGCATGCTGATTCACCCACAGCACGGCTCGACCTTTCTGCTGGCCGAGGTCTTGCTGGGGGTTGAATTGGAGCCGGACACGGCGATGGAAACCGACCATTGCGGCACATGTATCCGCTGTATCGAAGCCTGCCCGACGGATTGCATTTTGCCCGACCGCACGCTGGATGCCGGGCGTTGCATTTCGACTTTAACGATTGAACTGAAAACCGCCATCCCGCCCGATTTACGCCCATTGATGGGCGACTGGGTCTTTGGTTGCGACATCTGCCAGCAGGTCTGCCCGTGGAATGAACGGTTTGCGCCGCCAGAAGGCGACCCGGCATTCACGGCGGTTGAGGCCGGGCGGGTGCAGCCGCGCCTGGTGGATGAGCTGGCGCTGGGGCCGGAGGAGTTTAAGCAGACGTACGGGGCGACGCCGCTGGCGCGCCCGAAGCGGGCGGGTTATCTGCGCAATGTGGCGGTGGCGCTGGGCAACGTGGGCGGCGCGGCGGCCGTGCCGGCGCTCGTGGCCGCGCTGGGGGATGCTGAGCCGCTGGTGCGCGGGCATGCGGCTTGGGCGCTGGGCCGGATTGGGGGCGCTGCGGCGCGGGCCGCGTTGGGGGCGGCGCTGGGGCGCGAGGCGGATGCCGGGGTGCGGGGTGAGCTGGAGGCGGCGTTGGGGGCTGTTGAGCTGGGTTAGGGATTTCACCACAGTGGTGCAGAGAAAATCTCACGCAAAGAACGCAAAGAATAGCAAAGAGGGTAAGGTGGTGTTTGCTTACCAGTGGAGAAAATCGTGAGCCGGCAAGGTCGGGACTCTTCGCTGCGCTCAGAGTGACAAACGGGTAGGGGCGACCCTTCGACTTCGCTCAGGCCAGGCCTGCGGTCGCCCTGCGAGGTGGAGGATAGTCTAAGGGCGACGCCTACGAGCTTGCTTTGAGTGCAGTTGAAGGGGCCAGGCTACGGGGAATAAAAAACGCCCGCCGGAGGAAGTCCGGCGGGCGGGGAAAGTGAAAGAACCCAGACTACGGGCTGTAGGTGGGGGCGAAGAAGCGGATGTAAGGCGGCAGCAGTCCTTCCGTATGGCTGGCGCGCTGGCCGATGCAGTCGCCGGCGTTGGGGCCATCCGCCACGCACGAACCGAGGGTGACGATGTGAATCCAGGTCGGGCCGGTGTGCAGCGGGAAGGGCGTGCCATCCTCGTACACGAACTTAATCGGCCGCAGTTGCTGGGTTTCCTGCTCGTACTCGCCGTTCAGGGTGGACCAGTAGATATCGCACACCAGACCGTCGCGGAAGAGCAGGGCGCGCCCGAAGAGGCCGGGGCCGATGCCGATGTTGATGATGGTTTCGGCGGCGTTGAGGGCATCATGCTCGGCGTACAGCACCACGACATTGTTGAAAATCAACTGGCGGCCAGTCAGGCGGTCGGTGCTGGGGTAGAAGTCGCCGGTCTGGTCGGCGATGTCATTGAAGCGCTGCCAGCCGCCGGAGAGCGGGTCAAAGACCCACTTGATGCGGTTGGAACTGCTGTAGTACATAATCCATTCGCTGACCGGGACACAGCCCACCGGCGGGGTGTTGTCAAAGGTGTTGCCAGAGTAGTTCAGGCCGCGCAGGGGTTTGTTGAGCTGCTGGGCAATTTGCTTAATCAGCTGGATGCCGAGGAAGTTGGCGTTCAGGTCATCGCCTTCGCCTTCCTGCACGCTGGCACAGGAGGGGATATCCACTTCGGGCGATTTACCGGCGTAAGCCAGGCACGAGCCGGGGAAGAGCTGGTTGATGTACTTGTAGGGCAGGCGGCCGGAGCGCACCGGGCCAATGCCGCCACCGCCGCTATCCCCACCGCCGGTCTGGCCGTTTTCCACATTGCCGCCGAACACCAGGCCGGCATCAATGTACAGGTTGAGACCGGGCAGGAGGTTGTGGCTGAAAATGACGAACTGACCGAAGCCGTCCACGTCGCTATCCAGTTCTTCCTGCTGGTTGTTGTCGGCATCCTGACCGGTGAAGCCAAAGCCCTGGGGTGGAATGAATTTGAGGCTGTAGGATTGGGCCGGGTCAAGGCCGGTGAAGGCGTAGTAGCCGTTCAGGTCGGTGGCGGTGCTGGCGATGACGCCGAGGCCGGACTGGCGCAGTTCCACCAGTACGCCGGGCAGGCCGCGCTCGCCTTCGTCCTGCAGGCCGTTGCCGTTGGAGTCAAACCACACGAAGTCACCCAGGGCGACTGTGCCTTCTTCCGTTTCTGTTTCCTCTCGCGGCTGGTCCACCAGTTGCAGGCCGGCATCCACGGACATGTTGTGGGCATCCGTCATTTCCAGTAGATTGCTAACGCCGTTGAAGATATCGCTGTCAAAGTTGTCGTCTCCGGCATCCGGCGTGGTAAAGGCGTAGCCGGGCGGCAGCAGCACCTGGATTTTGACCCGGTCGCCGGGCTGGGTGTCAAAACCGTAGTAGCCGTTCAGGTCGGTGGTGGTGCTTTGCAGGGTATTGCCATCCGCATCCAGCAGGTTGACGCACACGCCGGGCAGGCCGAGTTCGGTCAGGCCTTGCAGGCCGTCGGCGTCGGCATCCACCCAGACGCGGTTGCCGAGGATGACATTTTCGTAGGTGAACGGCGTACTGCGGATTGCGCAATGGCCCACGGTGGGGGTGTAGGACTGCGGGAACTGGCCGTAGAAGACGGTCATGAAGCGGGTGGAGCCTTCGCCGATGTAGATTTCATAGACCATCGAGGCAAAGGACAGGCCGGACTGCGGGCGGGCCGAGACCGGGAAGTTGGAGACCGAGAGCAGCACGGCCGGCAGGTCCAGGTCGCTGGGGTCGGGCACGTGCAGGCCGGTGAGGGGGTTCACGCCCGCGGGGAAGTCTTCCAAATCCGGGCCGCCGCCAGTGGGGCCGCTGGGGGGCGGCGGGCCGACGAGGGCATCCGGTTCGGGGGCGGCGCTGCCGGCGGGCAGCAGGCCGGCGTCGCGGGTCAGGTCGTTGCCCCCGGCGTAGGTGAATAGGTCGGTCAGGCCAGCCGGGTTGGCATCGCTGTCGAGGGCATCATCCCCGGCATCCATCAGGGTGAAGAATTGCCCGGCGGGCGGAGTGAAGGCAATCTGATAATCGCCCGGGGCGGGAGCGAGGAAGAAGTAATAGCCTTCGCTGTTGGTGGTGGTACTGTCGGCCACGCTGCCATCGGCGGCCAGCAGGGCCACGGCCACGCCCGGTACGCCGAGTTCATCCGCATCCTGCAGGCCATCGGCGTTGGCATCCAGCCACACCCGGTCACCGAGCAGGCCGGTCAGTTCGATGACGACTACGAGGGCTTCCGGGTTTTCATCCAGCCAGGCCTGCACATCTTCGCTGTCCATTTCGCCTGTTTCAGGGGGGTCGGAAAGACCTTCCACGCGGGCGGTTTCGCCGGCGCCGAGGGTGACTTCGCCGCCTTCGGTCTGGAGGGTGCAGGTGCCTTCGAGGCAGGTGATGTCAAACCCGCCCGTATCCGGGTTGTAGGTGACGCTCATGTACGAGCCGCGCACCGAAGCCTGCCCGGAGGGCGTGTCGACTTCCAGCACGCCGCCATTGAGGATGATGAACAGGTTGCCGGCTTCCAGCTCGAGTTTCTTGAGCAGGCCGCCGTCTTCGGTTTCAATGGCTTCGATGGTGAAGACCGAGCGGGGGGTGACGCGCACAATCGTGCCATCTTCAAAGTCGAGGCGGGCGCGGCCGTCCTGGCCGGTCTTGACTGCGCCGCCGACCCGCAGGGCGACTCCGGCGCTGGCGGGGCTGAAGGCGCCCGTCGAGTCAGGGCGGGCTTCGACTTCACCGCTGATTTCATCGAGCGTGGCGCGCGGGCTGCCGGGGGCGGGGCTGGCATCTGCCGGGGTGTCCTGCGGCTGGTCAGCGGCGGTCGGGCCGCAGGCCGCCAGCAACAGGCTGGTAATGATTAAGAGATTAAAAAGGGCCAGAAACAGGGTGCGGGGGTTGCGCATGGGGGTGTCCTTTTGGGCAGTTGCCAGAGTGACGAAAATCTGCCTTAATTATACAGGACAGGCTGAAAATTACCGCACAGGCTTAGGAGGCAGGATGAAACTGGTTGAGATCGCTTTCTTTGTGGAAGATGTGATGGCAACGGCCGGGTTCTACCGGGCCTTGCTGGCGGCCGAACCGATTGCCAGCGGGCAGGGGATGGAGATTTTGCAAAGCGGGGAGACCAAAATCTTCATCCACCAGCAGTACACGCCGGCAGCAGGCGACCTGCCGCCGGAAAACCACCTGGCATTTGAGGTGGCGGATGTGGATGCGGCCTGCGAGCAACTCGCAGCGGCGGGCGTGAGCGTCGAGCGGCCACCGCAGGCGTACTATTGGGGCCGCTCGGCCTACCTGCGCGCCCCGAATGGGCAATTGATTGAGTTAATTCAGGTCGCGGAGTAATCAGAAGCCCGCTTCGGGCGTTCTTTTCCCTGTTCCCCATTACAATTAAGCCGTGAAACTGATACTGACGCATGAGCTGGCCGATTTTGACGCGGTGGCCTCGCTGCTGGGCGCCGCCCTGCTGGATGAGGCGGCGGTGGCGGTTTTGCCGCGCCGGGTGAACCGCAATGTGCGCGCCTACCTCACGCTCTACGGGCCGGACCTGAATCTGCGGGAAATGGATGATTTGCCGCCCGGCAAACCCAGCCACATCACGGTGGTGGATACGCAAACGCGCCCCACGCTGAAAGGCGTAACCGCCAAAACGCCGGTGCGGGTGATTGACCACCATGACCGCCAGCCGGATTTACCCGCCGAATGGGAAACGACAATTGAGCCGCTGGGCGCCTGCACCACCCTGCTGGTGGAGGGGTTGCAGGCGCTGGATGTGCCGTTGAGTGTGCCGCAGGCGACCCTGCTGCTGCTGGGCATCTATGAAGACACCGGCGGGCTGACCTACACCCGCACCACCGCCCGCGACGCCCGCGCCGTGGCGGCCCTGCTGGAGCAGGGGGCTTCGTTGCAGGTGGCGCAGGCATTTCTCAACCAGCCCTTGACGGCCGCCCAGCAGGCCATCTATGAACAATTGCGCCAGAGCGCGGAAATCCGCACGGTGCACGGCCAGCAGATTATCCTGGCCACGGCGGATGCCAGCCAGGGCGAAGAGGAACTCTCGCCGCTGGCGCACAAACTGAATGATTTGCTGGAGCCGGATGGGCTGGTGTTGGCGATTCAGACCGGCGGCGGGGTGCAGTTGATTGCCCGCAGTACCACCGACGCGGTGCGCATGGACGGCCTGATGGCCGACTTTGGCGGGGGCGGCCACCGGCGGGCGGCGGCGGCGATGCTGCCGGATGCCGAACTGGCGACAGTGGTTCAAGACCTGCTGGAACGCCTGCCGCGCCATGTGCTGCCCGCCATTACCGTGGGCGAGCTGATGTCGCGCCAGCCCCAGGCGCTGGCAGCGGATGCGCCCGCCCGCGCCGCCGCTGAACTGATGCAACGCTATGGCTATGAAGGTTTTCCGGTGGTGGCGGGCGGCAAAGTGGTTGGGCTGTTGACGCGGCGGGCGGTGGACCGCGCCATGAGCCACGGCCTGAAATCGAAAGTGCGCGAACTGATGTCCACCGGCGGCACGACCCTGCAACCGACCGACTCCATTGAACAATTACAACAGGCGATGCTGGAAAGCGGCTGGGGGCAAATCCCGGTGGTGTCGCCCGAGACGGGCGAACTGGTGGGGATTGTGACGCGCACCGACCTGCTGAAAACGCTGATGCCGCACAGCGGCCCGCGCCGCCCCAATCTGGCGACCCAACTGGCGGCCAGCCTGCCGCCGGCGCGGCTGGCCCTGCTGCGCGCCGCGGCCGCCGCCGCCCAGGAACGCGGCGAGGCGCTGTATATCGTGGGCGGTTTCGTGCGCGACCTGCTGCTGGAACGCCCCAGCCCCGACCTGGACCTGGTGGTGGAGGGCGATGCGATAGCGCTGGCCGAAGACCTCGCCCAGCGCTACGGCGGCAAAGTCACCAGCCACC
>CAZEQN010000136.1:0-6991 GCA_964514335.1 uncultured Anaerolineaceae bacterium | reverse complement strand
CTGAACCAGCCGCGGCTGGGGGGGACATCCGCAGCCCCGGCCAGTAATTCCCCGGCGCGGGCCAGGCTGGGCTTAAGGTTTCCGCCACCGGAAACGGCAATGGAGACCGGCCCGTACGGGCTGGCAAGCGTGAGAGTGGTGTCATTCAACTCCCACGGCCAGTCCGGCAGGAGCCAGTGCAGGCGCACGTTAATTTGCGCCGCGGCCCGTCGGCCCGTCGGCTGGACTTCATCCGTAATGCGCCAGACCACACCCGCGGCTTCCACCGTGCGGGTGTGGGCCAGGCCGAGGCGGCGGTAGCCGTTGTGGCGGGCGGCCAGGCGGGTTGCGCTGTGTTCCCGCGGCTCGCTCTGCGCCCAATCCAGCCACAGGAATTTGCCGGCGCGGGTCATCGGTTGCTGGCCGTTGAGGGTCAGGGTGTTGTGCACTTCGGCCCCGGTCAGCGGGTTTTCCCAGGGCGGCCTGGCATTGTAAAAGCCGGTGCCCGGGTCGCGGGCCAGGTACTGGCCGCGCCACCACAGGTCAAAGTGCAGCGGGTCAGCATGGCCGGGGCGGCTGGTGTAGCGGGCGGCGCGCAGCGCCCCCCAGGCGCGACCGGCAGCGAGTTTAAGATGCGGTGCAGCCTGGCCGCTGGGCGCGCCGGAAACGGCCGGGGCCAGCCACAGCGCCATTTCATCCGGCGGCCGGTCGGCGCCGGTGAAAGCGCGCCGGGCAGCGTGTACCACCGGGCGGAAGTCGGCGAAGGGCTGGCTGGTGAAAGGCAGGATCAGCGCGCCATCGTTGGGGCCGAGGTTGGGCGGCGTGCCAGTTTCAGGGTCGAGCAGGGCCGCCAGCCACTCGGTAGCAGCGGCCAGGCGCGTGCGGCTGGCGGCCGTAAGCGGGTCTGGCCCGCTTTCGGCCAGGCGCTGCACCCACAGGCCGATCTGCAACAGCAGGCGGTGGTAGTTGGCGCTGTGCTGGGCGTAGGCCCCCTGCGGGCTGATCTGGCTCCGCAGGCCGCGCCCGAACTCGCGGCGGCCAAGGCGCGCCCAGCGGCGCGCCTGCGGGTGGTTCGGGAGGAGGGTAGCGGCAGTCAGTAAACCGGCGGCCTCGGTCAGCAGGTGGTTGTTGTTCTGGGCGCGAGCGTAGAGCAACGTGGGCGGGATGCGGCGGGCGTGGGCGGCCAGGGCCGCCGCGAGGCGGCGCTGGCGGGCGGGCGAGGTTGCGGGCGAGGCCGAGAACAGGCTAAAGGCAATCGCCAGGGCAATCAGCCGCAGGGCAACTTCCTGGGCGCTGGCCCAGTTGGGGCCGAGGTTGGGACGGTTGGCAGTCAGGAAGGCTTCAGTGCGCAGCCAGAATTCTTCGGCGTATTTTTCGTGGCCGGTCAGGCGATAGGCACGCCCCAGAGTGATCGCCCAGCCAAAGCGGGCCGGTTCCCAGAGCAACTTAATGTCGCGCCCGCCGCTGCGCGGCATCTTGTAATAACTCCAGTGCCAGAGTGGGGAGGGCGGAGCCAGTTCCAGCGGCACGGGCGGCCCGCCGAACAGGCGCACCTGCCCGGCGAGGATTTCATCGGCCTCGGCCAGCACGGCGCGCGCCCCCTCGGGCCCCAGGGCGGCTTTCAGGGCCGCGGCCTCCGGCCAGGTCAGGGGCAGGGGGCGCAGCTCGGCGGTTTCCGGCGGGCGGTTGGCGGGCGTGAGCAGGCGGTACAGGCCGAGGCGCACGGCGGCCTGGTAGGCGGCAAAACGCAGGCTGGCGGCCGGGCCGAGTTGCCAGAAGGCTTTGAGGGCCAGCGGGAGGGCGCGTAAACGGGAGGGCATGGTGGGGGAAGTGTAACTTGTAATTGGTTACTGGCGGATTAGAAGAGGGTGTCGTAGCCGAGGATTTTGGCGGCGTTGATGATGATGCCGCCAAGCGTGATGATGGCCGCCCCCCAGAAGAACCAGAGAGTAGGGGTTTTGAAAGTGGCCCAAAGGTTCTGCAGGTTCTGGCGGCGCAGGGCGGCCCGCTCGTCCCGGTCGGTGGCAGCGCGCAGGGCCGCGCCAGCCGCCATGATATCGCCCATGTGAGCAAAGTAAGCCCGCAGAAAGAGAATCGCGCTCCACACGAACACCGCCACGCCGAACAGAATGATGGGGAAGCCAACCAGGTTGAGGGCGAACTCCAGCGTGCGGCCGGACTGCCACAGCGGCAGGGCGGTTTCCCAGATGAAGGATACAACAATCGAGCCGACGAAGCCAATGGCGAGCAGCCACAGCAGAATAGCGCCAGCATCCGGGCGGGGTTTTGCGGTTTTGGGCATGCTTCTTGCTCCTAATGGACTGTGGACAATTATAGAAGAAAAGCTGAACTGAAAAGAATAAAATGGAGTCGCGGCTTTAGCCAAGTTGCAGGCGAACGCTCCGCTAAAACATCGCCTCCGAATAAGCCTGCATGCAAATTTGGACACGCTCCCAGACAGCGGGCTTTAGCCCGCTGCGACTCAGGAAATCCTCTTCTCATACCCAAAAACTGGCCCTTGCATATTTAGTACATATGTTCTATAATCTGGGTATTCCAAACCAGAGGAGAGTTAACCGAAATGGTACACCCGCACGCGATTGTTCACTTTGAGATTTCATCCAAAGACCGGGACGAGATGAAGAAGTTTTACGGCGAAGTCTTTGGCTGGGAATTCACGGACTATGACTCCATGAATTACACCACCTTCACTGCCGAGGGCGGCTCCCCCGGCGGCTTCAACCCGATTACCGCCGAGAACCCGGCCGGGACGATTACACCCTACATCAATACGCCGGACATCGCCGAAACAATTAAGCAGATTAAGGCCGCTGGCTGCGAAGTGGTGATGGACCCGATGGAAATCCCCACCGTCGGGCATTACAGTATGTTCCGCGACCCCAGCGGCAACCTGATGGCTCTGTTGCAGCCGTTCCCCATGCAAGGTTAGTCCGCGAGCCTGCCTCGCGCTAATAGATAAGGCCGGGACGCCTCCCCGGCCTTTTTTGTTGCCCGCGGCCAGACTGCGGATGGATGAAGCCGCGGGGCATTCTTCCCGCCAACTGGCGGACACTTACACCTTGCCGCAATATTCCGAGTGGGCTAGAATCCAGTACGAGGCGTGGAAAGATGCTGAACAACCCTTATCGGCGATACATTCTGGGCGTACGGCGCACCTCTACCCCGCTGGGGGATTTATTTCACGCGATTGAAGCCGAAAGCGGGCGCGAGGTCATGGCGCAAACCTTCCGCGCCGAAAATATAGACCCCGCCCGCCTGCAAGCCAACCTGCCCAAACTGGCCGCCCTGCGCCACAACAACATGGCGCGCATCGTAGAAGTCTCTGACTTCGCTGGCAAGCCAATCGTCATCTATGAACGCCTGACCGGCGAAACCCTCGCCGAGCGCGCCGCGGCGCGCGCCCAGCGGCCAATTCCGCAGACTCTGTTACCTTTCTATCTCTATCAGATTGCCCAGGCACTGGCCACCGCCGAAAAATTCCGGGTGGGACATGGCGCGCTGGATGCCCGCAGCATCTTCCTGCTGCCCAAAGGCCAGTTGCTGATTGCCCAAACCGGTTTGCGCGGCGCGCTGGAAATGCGCAGCGCGACGGAAAGCCAACCCGGTTTTCAACCCAACTACACGCAGGAAGACCTGCGCAGTCTGGCCCAGATTATTGATAGCCTGATGCACTATACCGGCGAGAATGACGACCTGGAACGGACGTTGTTCCGCATGTCGCAAATGGAGGCCGGGCTGGGCTACCGCGATTTCGCCAGCCTGGTGGCAGACCTGGAATACATGCGCGCCAACGTGCGCACCACCGCCCTGCGCGCCGGCAGCGGGGCCACCGAGGTGTTGCCGGGCATGGAAGGCGGCCCGCAAGCCATCAGCCACCCCACCCCGACCGCCCTCGCCACGCTCTACTTCCCGGAATCCGGGCAGGTGCTGGAAATCCAGCGTACCGGCGAGCATACCATCGGGCGGCGGCATCAGGCCCAGGCCCTCGTGCCGGACCTCGACCTGACCAATTACAACGCCTACCAGAACGGCCTCTCCAAACTGCATGCGCGCATTAATATTGAAGATGAGTCGGCTGAACTGATTGATATGCATTCAGGCAACGGCACCTTCCTGAACGGCCGCCGCCTGCAACCCGAAACCCCCGCCGCCCTGGCACACGGCGACCTGTTGATGTTCGGCAAGCTCAAAGCCCAGTTTTTGCGCTACGGGCCGGACGAAGACGATGCGCCGGAGACTCCCTTTCCCGGCTGACCCGCCCGCGGTAAATTTCAAGCCCCTGCCCACAATAAAGTTAAAAAACAAACCGGTGGTCTCGCGCCACCGGTTTGCGGCGCGGACGCGCCCAACCAGGAGGAGAGAAAATCTAAGAGGGTTACAACACAACCAGCAGAGCCAGCACGAAGACCGCCCCCGCCAGCGAGCCCGCCAGAGTCTGGTTCAGGCTGTGGCTGGCAGTGCGCAAACGCGCCCAGATAACGATCGGGATGAGCAGCAAGGCCGGAGCCGCCGGCCAGCCCAGCACGGCCAGCAGAAAAACCGCAAACCCGGCAATCGCCATCGCATGGCCGCTGATTTTCCAGTACAGGGTGATGAGCAACATCAGGCCGGCCTGAAAGAACCCCAACCCGGCAAAAGTTGCCAGCAAGGGGGGCGCATCGCCAGCCGCCAGCGCCAGCCAGGCCAGCCCGCTGATAACCCAGGCAAACCCCAGCGGTTTGATGCGCTGCTGACGAATAGGCAGATGAAAGCCGCTGACCTGCCCGCTTTGCACCAGCCAGACCACATACAGGGTCGGCAGGCCGATGACCAGCAGGATGTAAGCCGCCGCCCAGCCCCAACTGCCGCCCGAGACGCCAGCCAGCAGCAATACGCCGAGCGCGGTGATGAGCGGCGGGTTGAGCAGGTCGGAGCAGAAATGCGCCAGACGCAGGTCCCAGGCCTGCCGCGGGGCAGCCAGGGCAAGGTCGGCGGTAAGTTCCGGATTGAAATTGATGTTCATGCACACTCCCATGCAATTGGTTCAAAGGGAGTATATCGAATGGCAGTTAAGGCTGGTTGAAGGGCAGGTTAACGTCTGGCTAACAATTCGCGCCGTTAACCAAGCCCCACATCCAGCGTCATCATCACCGCAAAGCCCAGCATCGCCCCCAGCGTGGCAAGGTCGGTATGGCCGCCGGCATGCGACTCGGGGATGAGTTCCTCCACCACCACAAACACCATCGCGCCGGCCGCAAACGCCAGCGCATAAGGCAGCAGCGGGCGCATCGCCAGCACCGCCGCCGCGCCCAGCAGCCCGGCCAGCGGCTCCACCATGCCGGAAGCCTGCCCGTAGGCAAAGGCTTTCCAGCGCGGCATGCCCTCACGGCGCAGGGGCACGGCCACCGCCACGCCTTCGGGGAAGTTCTGCAGGCCGATGCCAATCGCCAGCGCCACGGCCGCCGCCAGCGAAGCGCTGGGGAAGTCGGCCGCCACCGCCCCAAAAGTCACCCCCACCGCCAGCCCTTCCGGGATGTTGTGGAGGGTAATGGCGCTGACCAGCAGCACGCTGCGCCGCCAGGTGGTGCTCACGCCTTCCGCTTCGGCGCGGGCCGCAAAGAGATGCAGGTGCGGCAGGAGGGCGTCCACCCCACGCAGGAACAGGCCGCCCAGCAGAAAGCCAACCAGGGCCGGCAGCCAGGCGGGCTGGCCCATTTCTTCAGCAAGGGCGATAGACGGAGCCAGCAGCGACCAGTACGCCGCCGCCAGCATCACGCCCGCCGCAAAGCCGAGCATGGCATCCAGCAATTTACGATTAACGGTGGTGAAGAGGAAGACGGCCGCCGCGCCGAGGGCGGTAACGCCCCAGGTGAAGCAGGTCGCGAGCAGCGCCTGCTGGATGGGGGTGAACTGTGCAATCCAGTCCAACATGGTGTGAGCCTTTCTCGTCCGGCCGGGGCCAGCCGCCGGAGGGCCTCACACGCTCATCCTTCTGTGGTGATTCTAGCATAAGGGGTAGAATTATTTAGTTAAGACTTAATTAGAAATTTGAGAGGAATTATTCGGTGTCCGCCACCCCACCCAGAGTCGCGCGGGCCTGCAGCGCGGCGCGGTGCACGCCGAAGATGTGCGCGTAGGGAATCGGCGGCTCACCCCCGGCCTGCAGCGCAGCGACAAAAGCCTCCCACAGGGCGCGGTGGCCTTTGTCCTGGCGCAGGCGGGCGGTGTGGGTGCGCGTGCGGCCATTCTGCGTGAGGCGCAGGCGGCGGAAGTCATCCAGCACGGCCACCCGGCCGGCGGTGAAGACTTCCAGCCGTTCCTTGGGCACGCTCTTGTCGCCATTGGCGAGGTAGTGCAGCGTGCCCACCGAGCCATCCGGGAAGCTGAACGTCAGGGCGAAGTTATCGCCGCGGTACCGGCCGCCATCCGGCAGGGCCGCCGCCTGCACCGCGCTCGGCGGCTGCCCGACGAGGAAGGTCAGCAGGTCAATGAAGTGAATCGCCTCGCCCAGCAGGCGGCCCCCGCCCTGCTCGGGGTCATGCGTCCAGTGGTCGGGCGGCAGATAGCCGGCATTGGCCCGCAGGTGCAGCGCCAGCGGCTCGCCAGAGTTGGCGAGGAATTCCTTGAGCAGCAGAGTGTGGGGCGCAAAGCGGCGGTTGAAGCCGACCGTCAGGCGCGGCGCATCCGCGGCGGCCAGGGCGGTTTCGATTTCATCCAACTCGGCGGCGGTCAGCGCCAGCGGCTTTTCGCAGAAAACGTGCTGGCCGGCGCGCTGGGCCGCCAGCGTCTGGGCGGCATGCAGATGGTGGCGGGTGAGAACCGCGACCACGTCCACATCCGCCGCGGCGAGGATCTCCCCCTCGCTGCTGGCGGCGCGGCCAAAACCGAATTTGCGGGCGGCGTGGGCCGCGTTCAGCCCGCTGGCCGAGGCCACCGCCTGCAGGTGCAGGCCAGGCAGGTTTTTGAGCAGCGGGAAGAGTACCGCGCTGCCAAAGTTGCCCGCCCCCAGCAC
>CAZEQN010000135.1:0-7014 GCA_964514335.1 uncultured Anaerolineaceae bacterium | reverse complement strand
CATCCACTCAGGACATCAACCTGCCAATTCCGACAAGCAGGAAAAGGTTTGAAAACGAGGCGTGGCAATTTATCGCGCCCGGGCGGGGTAGCTGAAATAAGATGGCTTCTGAATCGCGCGGTATTTCGCCTGCTGTCTGGCCGGTCGACGAACTCCACGTCGTGATGTACATCCAAACGACCACTGGCCGTGGGCTGTAGCGATAGGCGGCGTCAGCCTGACCTTGCAGGGAAAAGGTCTTCTCTCAGGCGGTGGGGGGCGGTTCGACCCAGAATTGGAGTTCACACAGATACTGGTACAGTTCACAGCGGGCGAGCAGTTCGTCATGCTTGCCGATGTCCACCACCCGGCCGCGCTCCATCACCACAATTTTATCCGCCCCGCGCACGGTGGAGAGGCGGTGAGCGATGACCACGGCGGTGGTGTTGTGGATGACGCGGTCAATCGCATCCTGCACCAGTTTTTCGGAGACGCTGTCCAGGGCGCTGGTGGCTTCGTCCAGAATCAAGATTTGCGGCTGGCGCACCACGGCGCGGGCAATCGCCACCCGCTGGCGCTGGCCGCCGGACAGGCGCACGCCGCGGTCGCCCACCAGCGTGTTGTAGCCTTCGGGCATCTCTTCGATGAACTCATGCGCATTGGCGATTTTGGCGGCCTGCACGATTTGTTCGTGGGTGGCATTGGGGAAAGCATAGGCGATGTTGTCAGCCACGCTGGCATTGAAGAGGTAATTCTCCTGCGCCACCACGCCAAACAGGCGGCGGTAGTCCGCCAGGTTCAGGTTGGCGAGGTCGCGGCCATCCAGCGTGATGCGCCCGGCCTGCGGGTCATAGAAGCGCAACAGCAGGTCGGTGAGGGTGGACTTGCCCGCCCCGCTGGGGCCCACCAGAGCGATGATTTCGCCGCGCCGGATGTCAACCGAGATGTCTTCCAGTACCACATCTTCGAGGGTGGCGTAGCGGAAGGAAACCCTGTCCAGTTTCAGACTTTCCTTGAATTCGGCCACCGGCTGGTCGCCGCTGACGATGGTGGGCAGTTGCGCCAGCAATTCGCGCACCCGCTCGCCGCTGCTTAGCGTAATCTGAATCGCATTGTAGGTCTGGGTCAGGGTTTTGAGCGGGTCAAGGATGGCGCGCCCCACATATAGGTAGAGCAGGAAGCCGGTGACATTCAGGCGGCCGCTGAAAAGTTCGTTGGCGGTCAGCAGCAGGATGGCGACATTGGTGAGGGCGTTGATGCTTTTGCTGACTGGCTCGTCAATGTGCTTCCATACCCCAAAGCGGTAGTTGATATCCACCAGCCGCTGCATGATGTCTTTCAGGCGCGAGGTCTCATAGGCTTCCGAGACAAAACTCTTGACCACCCGGATGCCGCTGACGATTTCCTGAAAGTAGGCGCTGGTATCGGCCATGATGTTGAACTGGTCTTTGACGCGATTGCGAATCGGGTTGCGGATGGCCTGGGTCAGGGCGTAGTGCAGCAGGCCAGCCAGCAGGATGAAGAGCGTCAGGCGCGCATTGGTACGCAGCAACAGGGCGCCATAAAAGAGAATGAACAGCGGGGCGATGATGATGTTCTTGGCAATCGCTTCCAGCCCGGCCACGGCGGCGGTGGTGTCTTTGTCCAGCCGCGAGATGATTTCGCCGGTACGCATGCTGTGGAAGAAATCCAGCGAGTGGGTGAGGATATGGTCAAAGAGAGTGCGCTGCATGCTGCGGCCGGACTGTATCCGAATCCAGATGCCGAGCAGGTAACTGCCGAACTCCAGCGCATAAATCAGCAACGCCACCGCCAGATAGACCAGCGCCAGCACCAGCACCGTTTGCCAGGGGCTGAACTGGTTGAGGCGCAGCCAGGCGCTGAAATACTGGCTGATATTGTTGAGGTCCAGATTTTGAAGGTTGAGCTCCAGCGGGGCGGTGGTGGCCGGTTCCACGCCCATCGCCAGATCCAGAATCGGCGACATCAACAACGGGTGGATGGCGGTCAGGCTGGTGAGCACAAAGTAGCCCAGCAACAGCAGGACGACCTGCATCCAGTAGGGGCGCAGGTAACGCAGAAACAGGGCTTTGAGGTCCTGCCAGTCAGTACGCGGAAGTTTGGGAGTCGTCATAAAGAGTGGGTCAGGCAACCCGGGGTGGGTCGCGAAACAGCAAGGCATTATAACAAGGATTGGCACAGTGGCTGCGCTGGCGGTTGGAAGGGGGGTGGCTAAGTTTGTGGGCCACAGTGGGCTGAAGCCCACTGTCTGACCCGATCTAAGTGCACCAGACAGCGGGCTTTAGCCCGCTGCTGCTGGCTGCCAACCCTTGAAGTCCACTTACTTATCCACTCCCGGCAGGAAGAGAATGGCTACATAAGTGACCTCATCTGTCATTGCGAGGCGGGTTCATCCCGCCGAAGCAATCCATTGTTTCAACGGTGAGATTGCTTCGCCGGCAAATGCCATAGGCATTTGCTTAAGAGTTGGGCAAAGCCCAACTCCATACGCTTCGCAATGACAAACGATGACTACTTGACCTTAGCCGCTCCCAGCGGTACTGCCCTTACGGCCGCGGGCCCCAGCGCGGCTGCCAGTCGCAGTAGTCGTTCTGGGTCAGGCGGCGGCGGTCGCTGCCGGTGACCCGCAGGATATATATCTCACAGCCGTTGTCGTCGCGGAAATTGTCCACATACGAGGTGTACACCAGCCAGTTGCCGTCCGGCGAGAAGGACGGCGCGAGGTTGTTGCCGCCCTCGGTGAGGTAGCGCACGTTGCTGCCATCGGGCTCAAAGAGGATGATTTCACGCGCCCACGGCGAGCCGATGTAGGTGGAGAGCAGGTTGTTAATTGACCAGTCGTTGCGGCCGCGCAGCCCGGTCAGGCCGGTGATGACCTGCCACTCGCCGCTGGCAACCGTTACCACCGCCATCTGAATCTGGCCGTTGTGGTGGGTGGCGAACAGGATTTGCGTGCCATCTGGCGACCAGCTCGCATCCCAGCCGCCGCGTGAACCGGCGGTCAGGCGGCGCGGGTTGCTGCCATCGCGGTCGGCCAGCCACAGTTCGCTGTCCCATAATTCGGGGCCAGTGTTGCGGGTGTACACAATCGTCCGGCCATCCGGCGAAATTGCCGGGGCGAAGTTGTTCTGGCCGCTGGTGCGCGCCACCGGCTCGCCGCCGGAGAGCGCCAGTTCGTAAATCTGGTACGAACCGCCGCGGTTGGAGGAGAACACGATGCTCGCGCCCTCTGGGGCCACCGAAGCGAAGAAGTGGTCTTTGGTATCGTCAAAGGTCAGTTGCCGCGCCCCGCTGCCGTCCGGGTTGATGAGGCAGAGCTGGTTGCGCTGGCTGTTGAGGGTCGTCTGGCAGGTGTACACAATCTGCCCCGGCGGGCCGCTGGGGGTGGGCGTGGCGCTGGGTTGCGGGGCGGGGGTGGCGCTGGGCGGCCCCTGGGTTTGCATCAGGGCCAGGGCGGTGGCGAACTCATCGCTCGGCCCCTGGCCCTGCGGCAGGTTGCAGGCGGCCAGCAAGAGCAGCAGGGCTAAGAAAGCAATCGACTGGATTTTCATGCTCTCATTGTACTGCGCCTATTTTGTCATTCCGAGCGTCAGCGAGGAATCCCGTTTATGTCCTTCTTTCAGACGGGCTCGCTGGAAAACTATCCCGACTCGCGACCCTTCGCTTCGCTCAGGGTGACAAGGGTTCCTCTATCGGCATCCTTGCAACATACCAATTACCAATAACCAATTACTCTTTACGGCCTTTCGCCCAACCGAGGCGCACAAACAACCACGGCGCGCCGGCCGCAATCCAGAAGCCCAGCAGGCCGTAGCGCAGGTAGCGCAGGGCGTAGGCCAGCAGGCTTTCGCCGCCGGGGAAGACCGCCCCCAGCCCGCGCCAGATGAGCAGCGCCCCCAGCGCGCCGAGCACAAAGCGCGCCAGCAGGATGGCCGGTTTGCCGGCCGGGTTGAAACCGCCGCGCCCGGCCAGCCACCACGCCCCGGCCGCCAGCCCCAGCAGGGCGCCGGTGTAGGTCAGGGTGTCTTCCAGCGTATCCGGTGCAATCGGCTCGTCGGGTTGCAGGGCAGCGGTGTTGGCGGCCCATTCGGCGGGCAGGGCCACGCCGCGCGTGCTGGGGCGCACAAGGGTTGTGCCGAGAATCATCACCAGCGTCAGGGCAAAGACCAGCAACAGGCGGGTCGGCAGGGCTTTGGCCGCCAGCCACGCCCCGACCGGCTTTTCGTATTTCAGGTACAGCGCCAGCACCAGCAGGCCCAGCCCCCAGCCGATGAGGACATCATGCAAAAAGTGCAGGCCGAGGGCGATGCGCGAGAAGCCAATCAGAAAGACCAGCACGATGGCGGCGATGGTCGCCCAGCGGCGTTTCATCTGGCTGGCGAAGAAACCGTACACGGCCGCCGGAACCTGTGAGTGACCGCTCGGCACGCCGAAGGTCGTTTCGACCTCGCCGTAGGTCGGCAGGCCCGGCTCGACCCAGTACGGGCGCGGTTGGGCGAAGAGCAGTTTGAAGATGTCGTTCACCCAGCCGTTGAGCAGCAGCAAAACCGCCATGCGCAGGCCGAGGCCGTAATCCACCAGCCACAGCAGGGCGGGCATCACCAGGATATAGAAATCGGCCTTGCCAAGAAAGGTAAAGAAGCGGAAGAACCCGGCCAGCCCGCCGGCCCATGACTGTACCCAGTGGGTAAACTCCAAACTGCCTGCTATCCAGCTTTCAAACATTGCATTCTCCTCCGGGGGGTTATTCAAGGCTGTGGATGAACTCACTCACCAGCGTAAACACCTTTTGGGTGTCGCCGTCGCGGGTCAGGATGTGGTTGCAGCCCGCCACCTGCAGCAGTTCCTTGCGCGGGCTGCCGAGGCGGGCGAGGATGCGCTGGCCGTGGTGGGGCGGCACATAGGTATCGTCTTCGGAATATATCAGGCGCACCGGTACTTGCAGGCGCGGTAGTTGGCGGCGGGTTTCGGCCAGCAGTTTATCCAGCTGGATGACGGAAGGCAACGGGTTGTGGCTGTAAGCCACCCGCCCGGCGGCGGCCTGCGGGTTGAACCACACGCCCTTGCTCTTGGGCCGCAAGGGCTGGAAGGCCGCCAGCGCCCGCGCCAGCAGGCGGTGCTGGCGGTAGCGTTCGTCCGGCACTTCGTAGGGGGCGGCCAGCGCCACCACCCCTGCCGCGCCCAGCCGCGCCGCCAGCAGCAGGGCCAGCGCCCCGCCCATCGAGAGGCCGATGATGACCAGCCGCTGGCTTTCACCCGCCAGCCGGTGCGCCCCGGCGGTGACGCTGGCGGCCCACTGCGGCCAGCGGGTGGCGGCCATGTCCTCGACCGTGGTGCCGTGCCCGGCCAGCCGCACCCCATGGACGGTGTGGCCCTGGTTGGCGAGGTGTTCGCCCAGCAGGCGCATTTCTTCCGGGCTGGCGGTGAAGCCGTGCACCAGCAGGCAGCCGAGCGGCCCGCCTTTGTAAAAGAAGGGTTCGGCGCCTTCAAGGATGGGGGGAGAGGGGTGAGAGGGCATGATTTTCAGGCGCAAATTAGAAATGAGAAATTAGAAGGGAGGCAAGGGCCTGTCATTGCGAGGAGGACGTAGTCCGACGAAGCAATCTTTTTCGCCCCAGAGTGGAGATTGCCACGCAATGACACCGCGCATGGTAGCCACTCTTTTATTTCTAATTTGCCATTTGCTCCTTTTACCCAACGGTCTGTATTCCGCGCGGCATATCGCTGAACGAGCGCAGGCCGCTTTCGGTCACGACCACATCGTCTTCAATGCGCACGCCGCCCAGGCCGGGGATGTAGATGCCCGGCTCGATGGTGAAGGTCATGCCGACCTCCAGAATCTGGGGGTTGTCGCCGCGCATGTAGGGTTCCTCGTGGCCTTCCATCCCGAGGCCGTGCCCCAGCCGGTGGGTGAAGTACGGGCCGTAACCGGCGGCTTCAATCACATCCCGCGCCGCCTTATCCACTGCCCCGCAGGCCACCCCGGGGGCGGCGATGGCATGGGCGGCGGCATTGGCGGCCTGGACGGTTTCATGGATTTTGATTTGCTCGGCGGTCAGTTCGCCCACGCCAAAGGTACGGGTGAGGTCGGAGAGATAGCCGCCGTAGCCCGCGCCCCAGTCGATGACCAGCAGGTCGCCGGATTGCAGTTCACGGCCGCGCGGGAAGTAGTGCGGGTTGGCGCTATCTTCCGGGCCGGCGGCCACAATCGGTTCAAAGGGCGGCTTGCCGCTGCCGTGCTGGAGCAGTTGCATCATCAGGATGGCGGCGACTTCAGTATCCTGCATGCCGATTTTTATCTGCGGCAGGGTGGCGGTGAGGGCCTGCTGGGCGATGTCCACCGCTTTTTGCATGGCGGCCTGCTCGGCGGCGTCTTTTTGCATGCGCAGCGAAGCGACGACATCTTCGGCGGTCACCCAGTCCACTTCGGGGGCAGCCGCTTTGAGCAGCCGCCATTCGAGCAGGCGCAGGACGCGGTCTTCCACGCCGACCTTGCCGCCGCTGGCGCGCAGGCCAGCGGCCTGGGTTGCCTGTTCGTAGGCGGCCGGCCACTGGGCCGGGTTTTCGGGGTAGGTGAGGGCGTGGAGTTCATACGAGAGGCCGCGGGTTTTGCTGCTTTCCAGTTCCGGCAGCACCAGCACCGGCGCGCCTTCTGGCCGGAAGAGGCACACGACCGGGCGTTCGCTTAAGTGGAATTCCATGCCGGTGAGGTAGTGCAGGCTGGGCCCCGGGTTGAGGGCAAGCGCATCCAGCCCGGCGGCGCGGATGGCGGCGGCCAGTTTCTGCTGGCGATTCTGGAGGACTTCAGGCGAGAGATTCATGGCGGCTCCGGTGGTGCGGGGGTTTGTGGAGTGATTATATCCTGTGGGGGGTGGGGGATTTTTGGATTGCGGATTGGGAGTGTTCACGCAAAGTCTTTACCACAGAGACACGGAGGCACAGAGAAAAGATTTTTGAATTGTTGCTTTCGCCGCCCCGCTGGCTATAATGGGGCTATGAGCGCGGGCGATTTTA
>CAZEQN010000134.1:0-7047 GCA_964514335.1 uncultured Anaerolineaceae bacterium | reverse complement strand
ATGTTTTCGTATTGGGTCATGGGGTTACCCCAGCACTTTCGGGCGGGCGGCGCGCCAGGCGGCGGCGGCGGTTTCTTTTTCGTAGGTGCGGCCAATGCGGAAGAGGGTCGCCTCGGAGAAGTCCGGGCCGAGCAACTGTATGCCAATCGGCAGGCCGCTTGCGTCCAGCCCGCCCGGCAGGCTGATGCCGGGGATGCCGGCATGGTCGGCGGTGACGGTGAGCTGGTCGGCGTATTGCATCAGCACCGAGTCGCCATAGACATCGCCAATCGGGAAGGCGGTGGTGGGCGTGGTGGGGGTCAGCAGGGCATCCAGCTTGTGCGTTCCGTTAGGGTCATAGGCGAGGTCGAAGTCGCGCCGAATGAGCGAGCGGACTTTGAGGGCGCGCTGGTAATACTGCTCGCTGTACTGGGCGGCGCTGACGTACATGCCCATCAGGATGCGCAGTTTGGGCTGCGGCCCGAAGGCCTCGGCGCGGGTCTTGCGGTACATGCTGCGCAGGTCGGCGGCCTTCTCGGCGGTGCGGTGGCCGTACTTCACGCCATCAAAGCGGTGCAGGTTGCTGGCGGCCTCGACGCGCGAGATGACGAAGTAGGCCGGGATGCCATAGCGGGTGTGGGGCATGGGCACATTTTCAATGATGCGCGCCCCGGCATCCGAGAGTCTGTCGGCGGCCTGCATCACGGCGGCCAGAATGTCATCCGGCAGGGGGCGTTCTTCCATCTCGCCGCTGGCGTGGTTGTAATAGGTGATTTTAAAGAAATCGGGCGAGAGGCCAATGCGCAGGCCTTTCACGCCGTCCTCCAGCCCGGCGGTGTAGTCCGGCACGGGCAGGGTGGCGGCGGTGGCGTCGCGCGGGTCGGGCCCGGCGATGGCATTGAGCATCAGGGCGGCATCGGTGATGTCGCGGGCGATGGGGCCGGGGCAGTCCAGCGAGGAGCCGAAGGCAATCAGGCCGTAGCGCGAGACGCGGCCGTAGGTGGGCTTGACGCCGACCACGCCGCAGAAAGCGGCCGGCTGGCGGATGGAGCCGGCGGTATCCGTGCCGAGCGAGAGGGCGCCCTCGCCCGCGGCGACGGCGGCGGCGCTGCCACCGGAGGAACCGCCGACCACACGGCTGGGGTCCCAGGGGTTGCGGGGGTGGGGTTGGAAGGCCGAGGACTCGTTGGACGAGCCGTAGGTGAATTCATCCAGATTGACTTTGCCGAGCATCACGCCGCCCGCGGATTCCATACGGGCCACCGGTGTGGCGGTATACGGGGCGGTGAAGTTCGCCAGCATGCGCGAGGCGGCCGTGCTGGGCGTGCCTTCGACCACGAAGATGTCCTTGACGGTAAACGGTACGCCCGCCAGCGGGCCGGGAATTTCTCCGGCGGCCAGTTTTTTGTCGATGGCGGCGGCCTGGGCGCGGGCCCGGTCTTCCGTGAGGGTGATGAAGGCATGCACTTTGGCGGCGTCCTCGGCGGTGAGGTCGCCGGAGTCGAGCGCGCCGGGGCGGCCATCCACGGCCGCGATGCGGGCGAGGGTCGATTCAAGGGCCTCGGCGGCGCTGACGTCGCCAGCGCGAATGCGGGCCGCCAGGTCAGCCGCCGAAAGGTCGCAGAGTTCGGTCATGGGTTATTCCAAATCCTGATGCGGGATATCGGGCGTGACGAAGTGGCCGTCCTCGGTTTGGGGCGCCTGGGCGAGGATGGCGGCCGGGTTGGCGAAGGGCTGGGGCTCGTCCGGGCGCAGGGCGGCGCTGACCTCGGGCGGGTAGGGTACGCCGTGGGCGGCCAGCGGGGTGCTTTCATCCAGCGGAATCTGCACCAGTTCATCAATCGCCAGCAACTGGTTGTTCAACTGGCGGCGGATGTACTCGCCTTCTTCGGGGTCAAGTTCGAGGGCGGCCAGTTCGACCAGATGCTGAAAGAGTTCGGGGGAGATTTTGTCTTCGTCCATGCGGTTATTTTATCAAGTTCCGGGGGTGGGTTCCGCGGCGGCTTTGCCGTTGAGTTGCAGCAGGGGTTCGTGGGCGGTGTAGAGCAGGCCGAGAATGAGCAGGCGCACAAACAGCGACACGAAAGAGGGCGGCTGGCCGCCGACCAGGCCAAGGCCGATGCTGACGACCGCTTCCAGCAGGTAGTAGCCGAGGGCGATGTACAGGGCGGTGAGCGAGGCGCGCCGGATGCCGACCGCCAGCCCGGCGTAGAGCAGGCCGCTGAACAGCGCCAGCGGCCCAAAGGCAGCCGCGCCAAACGGGCGCACATCCAGAAAGAGCATCGTCAGGCCGAGCAAAATCGCCTGCCCGCTGACGAACACCAGCGCCCAGAAGGCCGGGCGCAGGCCACGGCGGGCGCTGGCCTGGGTGCGGGCCAGCGGCTGGCCCTCCAGCCGGGCGCGCAGGCCGGGGCCATCGGCGGTGAGTTCGTATTTCAGGCGCAGCCGGCGGCCATCCGGCAGTTTGAGTTCGTGGCCCTGCAACAATTCCTCGACGGCGTGCACTTTGCCGAGCGCGGTCTGGCCGAGGCGGATTTCAATATCCTGGTACAGGCCGCGCCAGGTGACCACCAGCGGGGCGGGCGATTGGGGGAACTCGAATTCAATGGCGGGCATGGGGGCTGAACCTCACTCGATTAAGTTGCCGGGCATGCGCTGGCGCAGGCGGATGGCTTCCATCCCCTGGCGGGTGATGCCCCACATCCAGATCAGCACGAAGAGGATGGCGAGGGTCATGTTGCCGGAGGGCGGCGTGGCGATCTGGCTGCGCAGGAAGAGCGGCCCGGCGAATTCAAAGGCAATCAGGGTGGTGGCGAGCAGCAGGGCGATTTGAGAATAATGCCGCCGCACGGAGTAGGACAGAGCCCCCAGAAAGGCGCCGACCGCCACGGCGGCCAGGCCGTTGACGCTGCCGACCTGAAACGGAGCAGCCCAAATGGAGGTGGCGATGCCGAACAACAGGTTGACGATGGCCCAGAAGCCGATGGCATTGGCGACCGAAGCGATGCGCACGGCCGGGTGGCTGGCCGAGCCGGGCAGCGGGAAGCCGCCCTGCAGCACGATGAGTTCGCGCTGCATCCAGCCGCGCAACAGCTTGATATCAATTGGCGGCGAGTTGGGGATGTTCAGCGCTTTGCCGGCGGCGAGGGCATCTTCGTCTGCAAAGGTATGGACGGGCTTGCCATCCACACTGGCGTGGATGCCGGTGTCCAGCCAGCGCAGTTCAAGGGTGCGCTGGCCGTCCGGGCCGAGGGGGTAGGTGCGGGTAGGGGGCGCTTTTTCTGGCTTGGCGGGCATAGGGGGGAGTATAGCCGGATTTTGGGGATTCTGGAGAGGGGGGGAGAGGCAAGAAGATATTTAAAGATTAGAGAACTATTATATTAAGGTTTTGTTAAGCGCTTCTTGGAACGCTTCAAAATCATCATATTGATTAGCTAATTCATATAGCATCTTTCCGGTTTGATCCCATTGGCTATGACTTGCTTTATGCCTTCGATATTCATTTAGTCTACAATAAATAAAGGCATAGATTTCTTGCCAAGTAATTTGCGTTACTTTTTCGGGCAAACTAGGGTTTTGATGTTTTCCAACAGCGATAATTTGAAATCGATATTGATCATCTTCATAATATTTCTCCATTGACAATCCAGTTGCCGCCTTATCTATAGCATCATCTTGAGTTGCACCCAAGGCAAAAAGGATTCTCCTCATATTATGTTGGCTATGTTCATTCGTCCAAGGTCCATTCAAATCACATTTCCCCGTTTTAACTTCAGTAATTATCAAATCGATTTTCTTCTCGCTCTTTTCAAAAATCTTGTAATCCTGCATTCGAGTCCCACTCATAGCCAATTCCCGTCTCCAGGGAAATCGAACACCAATCAGATCCAATTCAGTAGCATTACCCCTAGTCCTTTGTTCATGATGAATCAGAAAATTTTCGATAGTCAAGAAGCCATTAAGTCTAAAAAACCAATAGGCGATTTTCTCCCTGTTTATAGATTGCATTTTTCTATTTCCATCCATTAATAGGTAATCTTTGAAATTACCTGATGACCTTGTAGTGATTTTCGCCAATTTTCTGAATAGTAAATTTTGGTGGTTTTCCCCTTTTCCAAGTCGAGAAACCGTTATTAATCAACCATGAGCCTAATTCCTTAGATATCACATGAGGACAATTTTTCCAAAATGAGGCTTTATCTAAATTAAGCCTTATGTCCCCAATTCCATTGATATTAAGAATAAGAATCTTTGATTTTCGCGCCAAATACTTATCTCTATCACGCTTTGTAAAGGAGAGACCATAACCAGCACCACTATTATGATATGAACCATTATTCCAAGCAGTAACAATTATTTTTGTACTCTCCATTAAAGTCTCCTTGAATATAAGACATAGTCCCATTATAGCCAGCCGCGCCGCGAAAGCAACTGCCCGATTTACGGCGCAATTACCGGCACACGCCAGATTTCGGCCGGGCCGGTGGTGTAGATGCGCTCGGCAGCGGGGATATCCAGCCATTGCGCCCAGCCGTGCTTGGCGGCATCGCTTTCCAGCGTTTCGTTGTTCAGGCCAATCACCACCGCGGCCCAATCCACCGGGTCGCCTTCGGTGTAGAGGTATTCAGCGGTCTCGCCGCGCAGCCCGAGGTAGTACAGAATCGGGGCGCGCAGCGGGCTGGTGGTCAGGGCGCGGCCGGTCGGGCCGATTTCCGCATCGATGTAAATCGCCAGCCGTTCTTCGAGGCTGGGCTGGGCGAGGCGCACGCGGGCAGTGGTGGCGGCGTGCCACAACCCGGCCACCGCGCCCAGCAGAGCGAGGGCGGCCGCCAGCGCCGGCAGCCAGGCCGGGCGGCGCAGGCGCGTCAATATAAAGTCTGCCACAGCCGCCCAACCGGCGGCGACCCACAGCAGCACAAACGGGGCGATGAAGACCCAGTTGCGCGGCAGCGGGGCGAGGCCGCGCACCCACATCACCGCCGCCATCAGAATCAGCCCGGCCAGGTGCAGCGGCCAGCGCGAGGCGGCATGGCGGCGGGCAGGGATGAGAGCGAGGGCGAAGCCGCCCAGCAGGAGCGCCTCCAGCCACGGCTGGCCGAGCGCCCACATCGTGCGCGTTTGCCCCAGGCGCACGGCCAGGGTTTCAGACCACTCCCGGCCCGCCAGCGGGCGCACGAAGCGGTTGGCATAGACCGAGTCAAAGCCGCTGCCGAAGATGTAGACCGGCGAATACAGGACCAGCATCAGCCCCACGCCCAGCACGGCGCTGGCGGCCAGGCCAAACAGAAAGGCCGGTCGGCGGCCACCGGCGGTTTCGCCCAGCAGCCAGGCCGCCCCCAGCCAGCCGCCGATGAGCGCCATCGGCAGCAGCATAATCGGCAGGGTGTACAGGCCGAGGCCGAACCACAGGCCGAGCACGCCCCAGCCGAGGACGGTCGGTCGGCGGCGCTGGGCCTCGGCGGTCAGCAACGCCAGCAGCGAAAAGACCGCCAGCAGGGTGTAGCCGCGCGCATCCACGCTGAAATCCACCAGTACCGGCAGGGCGGCGGTGAAGCCAGCCGCCAGCAGCCCGGCGGCGCGGCTGTGGAGGGCGCGCCCGGCCAGATACGCCAGCGGAATCAGAGCCACCCCGGCGAGGTAGGCGGGCAGACGTACCGCCCACGGCTGCGCGCCGAACAGGCTGGTCGAGAGCCAGACCAGTATTGTATGAAAGATGTGATTATTGGGCAGGTGATAGTCAGTGAGGACCACAAACAGCGACCGCCCGGCAAAGGCGATGTAGGTGTAGGCTTCGTCATGCCCCATGCCCTGCTGGAGCAGCAGGCCGCGCCCGGCCGCCCCCAGCAAAGTGAGGATGACCACCAGCCCCCCGACCCAGCGCGGGCTGTCGGCCGGGGCGACCACCGCCCACAGGGCCGCAAAGGGGGCGCGCCAGTCCGGCCGCGGCGGCTGCCAGCCGCGCCACAAGGCCACGCCGAGGGCCAGCAGCGCGACACCGGCTATGCGCAATATCCACGCAAGAACGGCGTGCAAAGCGGGCGTGAAGAGTTCCAGCGAGCCATCCGCCGCCAGCCGATCGGCCAGCGGGCGCAGGCGGTCATAGCCCGCCAGCCCGCCCGCCAGCAGCCCCAGGCCGAAAAGCAGCAAAAGTAAAAAACGCAGTTTAGCCATACAGCCCCGTAATCGTCAGCACAGTGACCACCAGCAGCAGCAGCGTGAGCGGCAGACCGACCTTGAGGTAGTCGCTCATTCTATAACCGCCGGGGCCCATCACCAGCACATTGCCGGGGTGGCTGATGGGCGTGATGAAACTGCACGAGGCGGCGGCGGCCACCAGCAGGGTCAGGGCCTGGGGCGGCAGGCCGAACTGGCGGCCCACCCCCAGCGCCAGCGGCATCATCAACAGTACCAGCACGGCATTGGGGATGAACTGCGAAGCGATGACGATAGCAAGAAACAGCGCCCCCAGTTGCAGCAGCAGGTCGAGCGGTTGAATCAGGGCCGCCACGCCGGCCGCCAGCCAGGTATCCGCCCCGCTGGTTTGCATGGCGGCTCCCAGCGGCAGCATGGCGGCCACCAGAAAAATCGAGCGCCAGTCAATCGCCCGGTAGGCTTCGTCCATCGTCACTGCCCCGCTCAAAATCATCAGGGTCGCCGCCAGCAGGGCCGCAATCGTAATCGGCAGCCAGCCCAGCACCACGATGACCACCATGCCGAGCAGGATGCCGGCCGCCCAATGGGCTTTCTTGCGGCGCGGCGGGTCTTTGATTTCCTCGCTCAAGACGAGGAAGTCCGGCTCACTGGCGAGCACTTTGAGGCGGGCGCGCGGGCCGTAGACCAGCAGCGCATCGCCAAAGCGGATGTCCATGTCCCGCAGGTTGAAGCGGTACGGGCGGCCGGCGCGCCAGATGGCCAGCACGCTCAAGCCGTATTTCTCGCGAAAGTGGGCCTGGCGCAGGGTCTTGCCGTTCAGGCGCGACTGCGGCGAGAGCACGACCGGAATCAGGCCGACCTGGTCAGACTGCATTTCTGCAAACGAAGGCGTGTGGCGGGTGTCCACTTCCAGCC
>CAZEQN010000133.1:0-7051 GCA_964514335.1 uncultured Anaerolineaceae bacterium | reverse complement strand
CCAGCCACAGCCGGCAGCCCGGCCGCTACGCCGGTGGCCAGCATGGTGCGCCCGCTGGAGACCAGCCCCGCGGCGGGCCGCACAGACCCCGAACCGACCCTGATTGGCAATGAGAAGGCCCGCGCCGAAGCCGCCGCCAAGGCGGCGGCGGTGGATGCCCTGCTGGAACTGGTCGATGGGGATGATTACGTCATCCCTGATGACTACACCATCCCCGGTGAACCGGATGCGCTGGCCGATGATGATGTGGAAGACCTGATGGATGATGTGGCCGAAGTCTTCATCGCGCCGGATGAAGCCGAAGCCAGCGTGGGCCAGGAAACCGAAGCCTATCTGGACTCGGTGGGCGAGGAAGCCGCCGAAGGTGAATTGCCGCCGCAGGACCTCACGCCTGAAATGCTGGCCGACCTCTTCGGTGAAATCAATGCCGATGAAGAGGATGATGACGACCTCTCGGATTTGTTCGGCAAATCCTGAAAACAAGCGCAGGTAAATCAAGAGCGCCGGTTGGTAGACCGGCGCTCTTTTTGTTTCACTGTTCTGAATTCTTCTTAGTGGTCATGGTCGTGGTCATCGCCATCGCCATGGTCATGGTCGTGGCCGTCCGAATGTTTGTGTTTCTGCGGTGGGCTGTCATTCAATTTAAGAAAGGGGAAGATGCGGTTGAGACGGCGGAAAACATAGCGGCGAAAATAGCGCCCTTTGGTCAGGATTAGAACAAGTTTGTTCGTCCTGCTGATGAATCTCCAGCCGTTGACCAACTGATCGAGAAGACCATCGGCCCGGCTGGCAAGGCGCGTGCGTGGGTTTTTGGCCTGCCAGATGAACCATTCTTCCACGCTGCTGAAGAGGGCCGTGAGTTGCTGGCCGGCCAGCGGCCCGGCGATGGCGCGCCCGGCGAGGTCCCACTGGCTGCCGGTTTGCTCATCGGTGATGGCGCCGGTTGGGCCGGAGTGAAAATTCAGGGTGCGGTCTGCGAGGCGGCGGGAAAAGGCCCGCGCCTGCCAACTGCCGGGGCGGTAGAGGATGACGAACGGTTCGCCGGCGAGTTCATCCTGCAGGGTTTGGTGTTCGGCGGGCAACTGGCGCAGAGCGTAGGCGCGCGCCTGGTCATGGGCCTGCAGGCCGAGCACAATTTCATTGTAGGGCAGGCGGTAGTCGCGCCGCCCGGTGAGGGTGGTCGCCCAGCCGAAGATGACGCCCGGCGAGCCGGGGCTCTGGCCATCGCCGTGGCCGTGGCGTTCGTGCTCTTCGCCATACATTACGCGGGTATCGGGGTAGCGTTCCAGCCATTCATCCCAGCGGGCATGCCAGGTAGGGAGCATCTCCAGTTGGTAGTCTTTGTCCGGGCCTTCAAAGGCCGTGCCGGTAAAGGGGTCCCAGAACGTGCCGGTTTCATGGTCGCCCATGAAGAAGGTGCCGCGATAAACGCCGCGAATTTGAAAGAAGCGTTTCTGGCCGTGTACCTGGGCGCGAAAGGCGCCGGAACTGGTGCACAATTCACACAACGCCATCACGACTGCCTCACCATCCAGGTCCAGATTGGCGATGTGGTGGTTCTTCTGAATCCACCAGGGCAGGGCCCAGGCTTTGCCATTCAGGACGATGCCGATGACCGGGTCATCCGGGCGCATGTGGCTGGCATTGGCGGGGGTGCGCCAGTCTTTGCGGGTGAGGGGGACGTAGTATTTCAGGTGGTGAATGTCTTCCAGCGGAAAGAGGAGGGCATTTCGGGTTTCGAGGGTGGTTCGGTAAAAGTCGGCCATGAGGATGCTTTCGTATTAACCAGCCCAATTGGAAAAGCGGGCACGCAGGCGCTCGGCGGCGGCGGGGGTGAAGGCATTGAGGTGCAGGCCCCACTGAATCGTATCGGTGAGGGTATCGGTCAGCGGGCGGGGGCTGAAGGCCAGTTCGGTTTTTGCTTTGGTGGCATCCAGCAACTGGTAGCGGTGCACCCACTCGCGGGCGGCGCCCACACTGGCGAGCGGCTTGCGGCCGAGGGCGCGCTCCAGCCCGGTTTGCAGCGCAATGAAGCCCAGCACCACCGGGCGCGGGGCGGCCATCACTTGCGGGCCTTTGCCGGTCAGGCTGCGGATGGTCTCGGCCAGTTCCTTGAAGGGGTAACTGCCGCCGGAGACGATGTAACGCTCGCCGGGGCGGCCGTGCTGGATGGCGCTGACGAAGGCCGCGGCGACATCGGCGACATGGACAATGCTGACGGCGCCTTTGGGCAGCACGGCCGTGCCTTCCACCATGTCAAAGAACCAGCGGGTGCTGGGCGTGATGCGGTAATCGTGCGGGCCGACGACGATGGGCGGGTTGAGGCACACCAGCGGCACGTCGAGGGCTTCGGCCAGCGTCCAGGCGATTTTTTCGCTGTCGCGCTTGGCGGTGGTGTAGGGCATATCGGCTTCGTCAAACCAGTCTTTTTCGGTGCGCCACAGGCCGGGCTGTTTGCTGGGGCCGATGGCGGCGGCCGAGCTGGCGTGGATGACCTTCTGAATGCCAAATTTGGCAGCAGCCTGCAAGACATTGCGGGCGCTTTCCATGGCGGGGTTAATCACGTCCTGGGGGTTCTCGGGATTGGTGATGTAGGGGGTGGCGAGGTTGATGACGATATCGCAATCGCGCAGGGCGGCTTCGACGGCGGCGGCATCGCGGATGTCACCATACGCGAATTCAACCGCCAGGCCGTTGAGGCCGCGCACTTCGGCGCCCTGGCGTAGCATGGCGCGCGGGGTGTGGCCAGCGGCCAGCAGGGCCCGGCAGACATTGGCGCCAATGTGGCCGTTAGCGCCGGTGACGAGTATTTTCATGGCTTGGGGACCTCCATCCCGTGGCCGGAATTCTATCATTTGGCGCCAAAAAGCATGGCATACTGGGCGCATGGAACTGACCGATATCCCGACTTTACTCACCGAACGGCTGACGTTGCGGCCGCCGGCAGAGAGCGACCTGCCGGCCTGGGCGGATGGCTTTTTCGCCGACCCGGAGGTGGCGCGTTATATCTCGCGGCGGCCGCTGACGCCGCTGGAGCGGGCCGAGCGCGCCCTGCGGGTGGCACGCGCCACCTGGGCCAGCCATGACATCGGCGGTTGGGTGCTGGCGGACAGGGCCAGCGGGGCGTTTGTGGGGGCGATTAATATCGAGCCGTGGGATGATACCGAGGAACTGGAAATCGGCTATGGGCTGGTGCCAGCGGCCTGGGGCCGGGGTTACGCCACCGAGGCGGTGCGGGCGGCGGTGGACTATGCCTTTGGCGTGGCGGGCGTGGCGCGCCTTTCGGCGCGGGTGGTAGCGGCCAATACCGCCTCCAGCCGGGTGCTGCTCAAGCTGGGCTTTGCGGTGATCGACGAACGACCGATTGAGCGCGGCACGCTGCTGATTTACCGGCGCGCGAATGAGTTTACGGCTGAATAACGGCGGTGACGTGAAGTTTGCTGCAGGTGAACTCCGAATCAAAAATGACCCGCATGCGGGTCACTTTTGATCAGGCTCCTCGGTCTGGACTCGAACCAGAAACCGATCGGTTAACAGCCGATTGCTCTGCCGATTGAGCTACCGAGGAACGATGCAACCAGGTTGCGCTGCTGGTTAGGCGGGGGTGATTATAAACGCGGCATACACGAGTGTCAAGCAATAGGGATACGGGCGCATAGTATAATCGCGCCATTGGGCGCGACCCTGCCGCCCTTCTGGCGTAGTGTTAAGTATCCGCCCTCACTCTGGAGTTTCCCGCATGCCTGACTCAAATACCCCCCGCCGTAACCTCACCCGCGACAATGACCCCGGCTTCATCCGCGGCCTGACCGACCAGTTCAAACTGGTGCTGCGCCTGATGGGCGATTCGCGCGTGCCGTTCTGGTACAAACTGCTGCCGGCCGGAACGCTGGTGTATTTCTTCTTTCCGGATATCGCCCCCGGGCCGATTGACGATGCCCTGCTGATGGGTCTGGGCGCCTACATGTTTGTGGAACTGTGCCCGCCGCATGTGGTGGAAGAACACCGCGCCCGCCTGCGGGGCGAAACCGCCGCAGACGATGGCGAGGTGGTGGATGCCGAATTCAAAGCCAGCCCACCCCAGGAGTAAGTATGCGTAACGCCTTAACCCGAATACCGACCGGCCCCGGCTGGGCGCGCTCGATTGCCAACCATGTCAAACTGGTGCTGCGGCTGCTGCGCGACCGGCGCGTGAACCTCTTTCTGAAGCTGGTGCCCTTTGCAGGCATCGCATACCTGTTTTTCCCATTTGACATCCCCCTGCCGATTGATGATATCGGCGTGCTGTGGCTGACCAGCAGCCTGTTTGTGGAGCTGGCGCCGGCGGCGGTGGTGGCCGAACACCGCCAGATTCTGGAACCGCCGAGCGCCGCGCCGCGGCTGGCCAGTTCTTCCGAAACTGAATGAGCTTGACATTTCGCCGGCTGGTCCTTCTGGCCGCTCTGGCCGGGGTGGGGCTGGCCTGCACGGCCTTTGAGCCGCCGCTGACGCCTACCGCCGCGCCCACCAGCGCGGCCCTGCCGCAACCGGCGGTAGCCACCGCCACGCCCGCCCCCACCAACACCGATGAGTCACCCCCCACGGCCACCCAACCGGCCGGCGCGGCGCGCCTGCCCGACCCGGCCGGTTTTACCTGGGAACTGGTGAGCGCCGACTTCAACCAGCCGGTGGATATCCGCCCCGCCGGGGATGGTTCCGGGCGGCTGTTTGTGGCCGAGAAGGGCGGCTTGATTCGCATCTGGCACGAAGGCCGCATACTGGCAACCCCGTTTCTGGATATCCGCGACCGCACGGACGGCTCCGGCTATGAGCAGGGGCTGCTGGGGCTGGCCTTTCACCCGCGGTATGCGGAAAATGGCCTGTTCTTCATTAACTACACGGATAAAAGCGGCGATACTGTAATTGCGCGCTATCAGGTCTCGGCCAGTGACCCAAACACCGCCGACCCGGCCAGCGCCACCACGTTGCTGGAAGTGCGCCAGCCCTACCCCAACCACAATGGCGGCGGGCTGGCGTTTGGCCCGGATGGCTATCTGTACATCGGGCTGGGGGATGGCGGTCTGGCGAATGACCCCGGCGAGCGGGCGCAGAACCCGGAGCAGATTTTGGGCAAACTGTTGCGGCTGAATGTGGATGAGGGGGCGTTGTACAGCATCCCGCCGGATAACCCCTACGCCAGCGGGGGCGGGCGGCCGGAGGTCTGGGCGCTGGGGCTGCGCAACCCGTGGCGCTTCGCCTTTGATGCCCTGACCGGCGACCTGTACATCGCGGATGTCGGCCAGAGCGCGTATGAGGAAATCAACTACCTGCCGGCGGGCAGCCCGCCGGGGGCGAACTTCGGCTGGGATTTTCGCGAGGGCTTGCAACCGTTTGAGGGCAGCCCGCCGGCCGGCCTGGCATTTGTGGACCCGGTGGCGGTGTATGGGCGCGAGTTTGGTTGCTCGGTGACGGGCGGGGTGGTGTACCGCGGGGCGGCCCTGCCGGAGTTTAGCGGCGTGTATTTATACGCTGACCATTGCAGCGGCATCATCTGGGGGTTGTTGCGCCAGCCGGATGGCGGCTGGCAGAATGAGATTTTGTTCCAGTTGGATGTGGACGCCGCCAGTTTTGGGGTGGACGAAGACGGCGAGGTGTATCTGGCGGATTTATACGCCGGGCAGATTTTCCGGTTGGTTCGGCCCTGAAAAATATCACCTGTCACCCCGAGCAAAGCGAGGGGTCGCGAGTCGGGTTATTTTCCAGTGAGCAAAGCGGGAAGAAGTGTGTTGGACGCGATCCCTCGCTTGCGCTCGGGATGACAAGAATCAGGCTTTTTTTCTTGGCAACAATGCATCAGTTGTAGGCAGTACATAAATTAAGGGAACAACCTTAGCGCGGTTTGCCGTAGCGTTCGCGGAACACGCCCGCCACACCCGCCAGCACCAGCAAACTGCCGCCAATCGTCCAGAGGGTGATTTCCTCGCCCAGCACCAGCCAGCCGAGCAGTACGGCGATGACCGGGTTGACGTAGGCGTAGGTCATGACGATGTTGGTCGGCAGCAGACGCAGGGCGGTGACAAACGAGGTGTAGGCCAGCACCGCCCCAATCAGCACCAGGTAAATCCAGGCGCCCCAGGCTTCCGGGGTGGGGGTTGGGCGGGGCTCGTTGAAGAGCAGCACCAGCAGGGCAAAACCGATGCCGCCAAAGAGCATCTGGTAGCCGGATGAGACGCGGGCGCCCAGCTCAACCGGGTTGCGGGCCTGCAACAGGCTGCCGCTGGCCCAACTGATGGCAGCCACGAACAGAGCGAGGGTCGAGGAGACATCCGCCTGAATGCCGCTGGTGAGCAGCGGGGCGGTGAGCAGGCCGATACCGGAAAAGCCAACCAATAAGGAAATAATCAGAAAGAGGGAAGGGCGTTTGCGGTCCAGGAGGGCTTCCAGGATGGCAAGGTAAATCGGCATGGCGCCGATGAGCAGGGCGGTCAGGCCCGAATCAGCGTGTTGCTCGGCCCAGGTGACGAGGCCATTGCCGCCGGTCCACAGCAGCAGGCCGGACCCCGCCAGCACGAGGGCTTCGCGACGGGTGGGGCGCAGGCGCTGTTTGCGCAGCCAGCCCCACAGCAGCAGGATACCGCCGGCCGCCAGCACGCGCATCAGCGCCATGGTGAAGGGCGGGAAGCCCGCCCCCGGCATCACGGCGATGCGGATAGCGAGGTAGGTGCTGCCCCACACGATGTAAATAACCAGCAGATGAAAGAGGGCGGCCGGGTCGAATTTGCGTGAGGTTTGCAGGTTGGCGTCAGTCATAGGGTCTCCAAACAGTGAGAAGGCTTAGTGGCGCTGGGTGGTACGGTGGACGATGAACACGCCCGCCAGCACCAGCGCGCCGCCCAGGGCTTCCAGCGGGGTGATGATCTCGCCCAGTAGCGGCCAGGCCAGTACGGCCGTGACCACCGGCTGCCCCAGCAGAGTCGGGCTGGCGAGGGCGGCGGGCAGGTGCCCCTGGGCGTAGGAAATCGAAAGATAGCCGGCTACCTGCGGAATAAGCCCCATGGCCAGAAACAGCCAC
>CAZEQN010000132.1:0-7079 GCA_964514335.1 uncultured Anaerolineaceae bacterium | reverse complement strand
TGGCGGCAAGGTAGCAGGCGGTGAGCAGGGGCGCGCCGCGCAGCAGGCGCGGCGAGGCAAAGTGGGTGAGCAACAGACCGGCGGTGATGCCAAGCAGGGTGAGGCCGATGCTGAAATAGGCGGTACGGAGGTCTATTTCCAACATAGATAGGTTAGCATACTTTGACGGGTTTTAATCGTCATCGGCGGCGGGGCTGGTATCCGGGCCGGGTTCGGAAACCGAGGCCGGGTCTGGTTCCGGGCGGCCATTGGGGTGGTTGGGCTCTTCGTCACTCTGGGCAAGTTGCAGGTCGGCGGCGGCAATGCGGGCGAGCGAGGCGACGCTATCGCCTTCGCCGAGGTTCATCAGGCGCACGCCGCGCGTGGCGCGGCCGGCGCGTTTGATGTTGGCGACGCTGTTGCGGATGATGACGCCGCCCGTGGACATGATGGTCAGTTCATCGGCTTTCTGGACGACGCGAGCCGAGGCAATGCGGCCAATAATGCCGAGGGCTTTGTCATCAATCGTTTTGATGCCCTGGGTGGCGCGGCTGCGGGCGGTGTATTCCGTAAGCGGGGTGCGCTTGCCATAGCCGCCGGTGGTGACCACCAGCAGGTCGCCGTTGGGTTCCACGATTTCCATGCAGGCGAGGATGTCGCCCTTCTTGAGCTTGATGCCGGTTACACCGGCAGCCTGGCGGCCCATGGCGCGCACTTCGCCTTCGGCGAAGCGAATCGCCAGCCCGCCTTCGGTGATGAGCAGGACTTCATCCTGGCCGGTGGTGAGGCGCGCCCAGTTGAGGGCATCATCATCATCGAGGCCCATGGCAATCAGGCCGGAGGGCCGCACGGCTTCGAACTCGGCGAGGTTGACGCGCTTGATGCGTCCCTTGCGGGTACACATGATGCAGTAGGCGGCCTGCTTGAAATCCTTGACGCGCACGGCGGCGGTGATGGTTTCGTTGGGGCCGAGCGAGAGCACGTTGATAATCGGCGTGCCTTTGGCGGTGCGCTGGGCTTCCGGCAGGCGGTAGGCCCGCTCGGAGTACACTTTGCCGCGGTCGGAGAAGAACAGGATGGTGTCTTTGGTGCCGGCCGGCATGAGGATGACGACTTCGTCTTCTTCCTTCATGTCATGGCCGATAACGCCCTTGCCGCCGCGCGCCTGGGCGCGGTAAGACTTGGCAGATACGCGCTTGACGTAGCCGCGTTCGGTGAGGCTGATGAGCACGGCTTCGTTCTTGACCAGGTCTTCTTCGTTAAACGTGCCGACAACTTCCATGTCAATGCTGGTGCGGCGGTCATCGCCATATTTTTCCACCAGTTCGTGCAGGTCGGTCTGGATGAGGCCGAGAATCTTTTTGGGGTGCGCCAGCAGGTCTTCGAGATGGGCGATTTCATCCATGACCGCTTTGTGTTCTTCTTCGATTTTGTGGCGTTCCAGGGCGGCCAGGCGGCGCAACTGCATATCGAGGATGGCCTGGGCCTGCAACTCGGAGAGCTTGAATTTCTTGATCAGGGCGGCGCGGGCCTCATCTACATCGGCGCTGGCGCGGATGGTCTTGATGATGGCATCAATGGCGTTGAGGGCAATCAGCAGGCCATCGAGGATGTGGGCGCGGGCACGCGCTTTTTCCAGGTCGAACTGCGAGCGGCGGGTAATGACTTCCTGCCGGTGTTCAATGAAGACTTGCAGGCACTGCTTGAGAGTCAGGGTGCGGGGTTCGCCATCCACCAGGGCCAGCAACTGGGCGCCAAAGGTGCCCTGCAGGGGGGTGTACTTGTACAGGCGGTTGAGCACGGTGCGGGGCGAGGCGCCGCGCTTGAGTTCCAGCACGATGGTCAGGCCGTTGCGGTCTGATTCGTCGCGCAGGTCAGCTATGCCTTCGAGGCGGCCACTGCGGGCCAGTTCGGCGATGCGCTCAATGAGGGTGGTCTGGTTAAGCTGGTAGGGGATTTCCGTGATGACGATGCGGTAGCGGCCGTTTTTCTCTTCTTCGATGCGGGCGCGCCCGCGAACGGTGAGTTTGCCGCGCCCGCTGGAGTACAACTGGCGGATGCCTTCATCGCCCACGATGATGCCGCCGGTGGGGAAGTCCGGCCCGGTGACGAACTGGAGCAGGTCTTCGGTGCTGACATCGTCAATCGTGTCAAAATGGTCAATGAGGTAGTTGATGGCCCCGGCCAGTTCAGCCAGATTGTGGGGCGGGATGTTGGAGGCCATGCCGACAGCGATACCGGAGGAGCCATTGAGCAGCAGGTTGGGCAGGCGGGCAGGCAGTACAACGGGCTCCTGCAATGAGCCGTCGAAGTTATCAGTGAAGTCCACCGTGTTTTTGCCGATGTCGGTGAGCATTTCGCCGGCCAGCTGGGACATGCGGGCTTCGGTGTAGCGCATGGCGGCCGGCGGGTCGCCGCCGATGGAGCCAAAGTTGCCCTGGCCATCCACCAGCATGTAGCGCAGGGAGAAGTCCTGGGCCATGCGGGCCATCGATTCATAGACGGCCGAGTCGCCGTGGGGGTGGTACTTGCCGAGCACTTCGCCGACGATACGGGCGGATTTTTTGTAAGCGGTGTTGGGGCGGATGCCCATTTCCTGCATGGCGAACAGGATGCGGCGGTGGACGGGCTTGAGGCCGTCGCGGGCATCCGGCAGGGCGCGGGCGACGATGACGCTCATGGCGTAATCGAGGTAGGCCGAGCGCATCTGGTCGTTGATGTCTACCCGTTCGACCTGGCCGTTTTCAGTACGCCCAAGCGGGCCGTTTTCTGTTTCCATAGGGTGCGTGTCCTTGATGAAACGTACGTTGAGCAGCAGGCAAAAAGCGTGCAGGCCATTCGCAGGGGCGGCTGCGTCTGGCCCGCACGGGGCTAATTATACCGCGCCTTTTTCCTTTGCAAAAGGGCGGTGTTTCCTTTTAATGGGAAAGAAAGGTTGAGGGCGGGGTGGAGGGGAGAAATTGCAAATTAGAAGGGTGGAATGTTGCTGGGCGCGGTGGGCTCGCGCGTCCCTTCAGGTGGGGGGATTTTCGGTGGCCGGAGTGAGATTAATGTATCTGGGTAATCAGATTGTGAAGCGCGTTTTACCCATGAGAATGCCAAGTGCCGGCTTGGCCTTCTCATGGGTACAGGTCAAGACTATATAACTTGCCATCCGTAGCTATCCACATCCTCCCCTCGGTATCTTCAACTACCTCTTGCGACCGAGTCGTGAACCAGCAACCTTCACCAGTTTCCGGGTTGAACCAGGCGGTGCCATTATCAAATTCTTCGTATTTGGCAAACCACAGCCAGCCATTGCTACTCTCATAAATTATTTTTGGGGAAGGTAATTCGTACGGTGAAAAGTTCTCTGGAAACCTGAGGATTTCAGTTGCTCTCGGATGAAGCGAATGCCATTCCCCTGACGGATCTCTCCAACCAAATCCGCTTAGCCACAGATTGAGTTTCCTATCCACCAGAATCGATGTCCTGCCATACCAACCGGTTTCAGGAATTTCAACTTCTTCTAAAGCGCCTTCAGGGTAACTGAATTTATATACCCGTGAATCGTATTCAAAAGTCCGAAAATAGATTTCCCCATCCAACCCGCTGTGAAGTGGTAGGACGGTGACTTCAGGAAGGTCCAAAACCCTTGTGGCCTGAAAAGTTCTACTGTCAAACCTGTAAAGTCCATCTTCCTGAATAAATATCCAAAACACTGACTGACCTTCTTCTGTATCGATTTGTGGCAAATCAGTCTCCAAGACTTGCCACTCTTCATCGTCGACTATAACCATTGGCACATTTTCTACAGCAATAAATCCCATAGTTCTTTCATCATATGTGCTAAAGACCGGAACTTCGCCATATGGCGGATCCGCTATAAGTGGTGTAAACCACCTATTTCGCCCCCAAACCGTACCAGAGTGATCAACAAAGAGTCGGTCAACTCTAACGCCTTCTAAATTGGTTTCAGTAGAAATGCTTACTTTCTCTCTTGTATTGGGATAATAGATAACTATCTCAGTTGGTTCTATCGAATATTCATCAGGGGCTACATTCATCCAGATTTCGGTTTTGCCATTGTAAACTCGCCCAATTGCGACTTCAGCATAGCCGGGATATGGAATTGATTTCGAAAGAGTTACTAATTTCCAAGGAGGTAGTGGGGCAGGAGCAGGTGAAGGATAAGGTTTATCGCCTAAGTAGAGAAACTCATCGAAATCTCCCAAACATTCAAAATGCTGCACCGAACTCGATTCAGCGTTGATAAAAAAGGTGGATAGTAGTACCAAAAGACTTAAGGATAACCATTTCTTCATATCGAATCCCTATTTCCCTAACCTAATCTGCTAGTCTAAGGTGCATAGAACCCCAACTCTAGCCCTCCGCAAAGTCGCCCACTCTCATAGTCCCATTATAGCCAGCCGGGGGTCAAAATCAACCGTCCATCAATCCCTAACCCGCCCCTGCTATAATCCCCGCCATGAGTAACCCTTTTGAGAAATGGCGCGCCGGGCTGGCGCGCACCCGCCAGAGCGCCTTTGGCCGGATTGCGGCGGCTCTCGGCGCGACCGAACTGACCGACGACACCTGGGATGACCTCGAAGCCCTGCTGATTCAAGCCGATTTGGGCGTGCCGACCACCACCGCCCTGCTGGATGGCCTGCGCCAACAGGCGCGCGGCGCGGGCTGGACCAAGACCGAACAGCTCAAAACCGGGCTGACGGCGGGGCTGGCCGCCCGCCTGCCCGCCCCGCCGCCCATGGCGTGGAACCCGGACGGGCCAACCGTGATCCTCGTGGTGGGGGTGAACGGCTCCGGCAAGACCACCACGACCGCCAAGCTGGGGGCGCGCTTTCAGGGCGAAGGCAAGCAGGTGCTGCTGGCGGCGGCCGATACCTACCGGGCAGCGGCCATCGAACAGTTGCAGGCGTGGGGCGAACGGCTGGGCCTGCGGGTGATTGCCGGGCAACCGGATGGCGACCCGGGGGCGGTGGCCTATGATGCGGTCGCTTCGGCGGTGGCGCGCGGCGAGGATGTGCTGCTGATAGACACCGCCGGCCGCCTGCACACGCGCTTTAACCTGATGGAAGAACTGAAGAAGGTCCACCGCGTAGCGGGCAAACCGCTGGCGGGCGCGCCGCACCACGTCTGGCTGGTGCTGGACGCCACCACCGGGCAGAACGCGCTGGTGCAGGCGCAGGCGTTCAAGGCGGCCGTGGCGGTGACGGGGGTCATCCTCGCCAAGCTGGATTCCTCGGCGCGGGGCGGGATGGCCTTTGCGATTCAGGAAACGCTCGGCCTGCCGATTCTGTTCGCCGGGCTGGGCGAAGCAGCCGAGGATCTTACGCCCTTTGAGCCGGCCGCGTTCATTGATGCCATCCTGGCCGATTTCGGATAAAATCAGGGCGGCCGCGCCACGCGGCCAGACTTAAGATGAGGTGCCGCTGTGCAAGACCTGATAGACCGCATACAGTCCTGCGAAGAAAAAATCCAGGCCCTCCTGGTGCATCTTTGACCTGCCCCTCCAGGAAGTTGAACTCCGCGAACTAGACGACCAATCTCAACAGCCCGGATTCTGGGACCACCCCAACCAGGCCCAAACGACGATGAAGCGCATCGCCCGCTTGCGGGGCGAACTGGATTCCTGGCGCAACCTGCAAACGCGCCTGGCCGAAGCGCGCGAACTGGCCGAGATGGATGATGAGAGCATCCGGGCCGATTTGGAAACGGAAGTGGCCGCGCTGGAAAAACTGACCGACCAGAAAGAACTGACCGCCCTGCTGGGCGGCAAGTACGACAGCGGCGACGCGCTCTTGAGCATTAATGCCGGGGCGGGCGGCACCGACTCACAGGACTGGTCGGCGATGCTGTTGCGGATGTACCTGCGCTGGGCGGAAGACAGTGGCTACAAGGTGGATGTACTCGACCAGACCGAGGGCGAAGAAGCCGGTATCAAGTCCGTGACGATGAGCATCAGCGGCGAGAACGCCTACGGCTATTTAAAGTCGGAGAAGGGCGTACACCGGCTGGTGCGCATCTCGCCGTTTGACAGCAACGCCCGGCGCCACACCTCGTTTACCCAGGTGGAAGTGCTGCCGCAGGTGGAAGCGGATGAAGATGTTGAACTGAACATGAACGATGTGAAAATCGAGTCGTTTCGGGCGGGCGGCGCCGGCGGCCAGAATGTGCAAAAGAACGATACCGCCATCCGGGTTACGCACCTGCCGACCGGGATTGTGGCTTCGTGCCAGAACGAGCGCAGCCAGAACCAGAATCGCGAGAATGCCCTGCGGGTGCTGAAGGCGCGCCTGCTGGAACGCAAGCGCGAGGAAGAAGAAGCCGAACTGGCGAAGTTGAAGGGCGCCCTGCAGAAGAACGAGTGGGGCAGCCAGATTCGCTCGTATGTGCTGCACCCGTACCAGATGGTCAAGGACCACCGCACCGAGTACGAGGTCGGCAATGCCGCCGGGGTACTGGATGGCGACCTGGATGGCTTTATTGAGGCGTATCTGCGGATGCAGGTAGGGGAAAAATAGCAGAATATTTAAGGTAGAATACATATGAAGCCGACTTCTAAGAGGGAGTAATTCATGAAGAACTATGCCCGACTTTTACTGATAGCGATTACAGTTGTACTCGGCATAACATTTTCTTTTCCACCTTTTGAGGCAAACGCCAAAACCAGCCGGAAAAATCAACCAGCGTACAGTGCCCTGGCCAGAGTCCTTGCGTATAACGCCCCGGGAGCAAAAGAGATAACGTTTGTAGGTCCTGCAACTTATGTGGTTGACCTAACTGTCAGCTGGAAAGTTGACATGCTGCCGGGAACGTATCAGTTCAGTTACTCAGCATGCAATGGAAAGAAATATGCGGGGACATTTACGGTGATTCTTCCTCGTTCGGTACTCAAAATGCCCAGGTGCTTCGAGGAAACTCCATATTTGGTAACCCCACCCGCCAAAACCAGCCGGGTGATTTTCCGCAATGAGACTGGGGGAAACTTCACGATCTATCTATTCGGCGACCAGAATTATGAATGGCTTATTACACCGGGTATTGCCAATATGTACCCTGAACCCGGCCAATATACCTGGATAGTTTACAGTGCTTGT
>CAZEQN010000131.1:0-7142 GCA_964514335.1 uncultured Anaerolineaceae bacterium | reverse complement strand
AATTGGCAGCCGCCAGGCGCGCGTCCGCCTGACGGTCAAAGGCGCCGCCGCTCCCGGGCGCGCCGCCCGCTCGGAAGCCACCCCCCTCCAGACCGACCACGAGAACACCATGTCCATCGCCCGCCACACCGTGGCCGAACTGATTGACCGCATGGGCGTGCGCGCCGAAGTCACCAGCCGCCTCGGCGAGCCGGACGAAGAAGGCCAGACCTCCATCATTGTGGACATCGAAGGCAATGACTTAAGCGTGCTGATTGGCAAGCGCGCCGAGACGCTGGATGCCCTCCAGTACATCACCCGCCTGATTGTTGGCAAGGAAGTTGGCAGCGGCATCAACCTGATTGTGGATGTCTCCGGCTACCGCGAACGCCGCGAACACAGCCTGCGCGAACTGGCCCACCGCATGGCCGACCAGGCCCTCAAAACCGGTCACAGCCAGACCCTCGAGCCGATGTCCCCCGCCGAACGGCGCATTATCCACCTTGCCCTGCAGGAGATGGAAGGCATCCGCACCGAAAGTGCCGGTGAAGAGCCCAAGCGCAAAGTCGTCGTCATCCCTGAAGCCGCCGCCGAATAGCGCCTCCAGCCTAAAAAACATTCCATCCGGCGGCTCTCACGGGCCGCCGGTTCGCTTAAACCCACCCTGTCCAAATCCTGCCAGACCGCCATACCTGGTTTAAAATTCAAACCCATGCCAATTGTTTCCGTCATTGTCCCCTGTTACAACGAAGAAAAGACCATCGCCAAACTGCTGGGCGCGCTGCTGGCCCAGAAATACCCGCGTGAGCAAATCGAGGTCATCATCTCGGATGGCGACTCGCAGGACGGCACCCGCGCCGCCATTGCCGCCTTTTGCGCCGCCCACCCTGACCTGGCCGTGCGCGTCATCAGCAACCGCGGCCGCACCATCCCGGCCGCCCTCAACCTCGCCCTGGCCGAAGCGCAGGGTGAATTCATCGTCCGCCTGGATGCCCACTCCATGCCCCACCCGCACTACATCGCCACCAGCCTGCGGCTGCTGGAAGCCGGCAAAGGCGCCAATGTCGGCGGCGTGTGGGAGATCCTCCCCGGCGGCGAAGGCTGGCTGGCGCAGTCCATTGCCGTGGCCGCTGCCCACCCTCTCGGCGTGGGGGATGCCAAATACCGCTACACTGACCGCGCCGCCGAGGTAGATACTGTACCCTTTGGCGCCTTCCGCAAAAGCCTTATTGCGGAAATCGGCGGCTTTGACGAAACCCTGCTCGCCAACGAAGACTACGAATTCAACACCCGCATTCGCCAGGCCGGTTACACCGTCTACCTCGACCCCGAAATCCGGGCGGTTTATTTTGCCCGCCCGACGCTGGCCGCGTTGGCGCGCCAGTATGCCCGCTATGGCTTCTGGAAAACCCGCATGCTGGCGCGTTACCCCGGCACCCTGCGCTGGCGCCAGGCCCTGCCTCCGGTTTTTGTCGCCGGTCTGCTGGGCGGCGCCCTGGCTTTCCCCTGGCTGGGGCCGTTGCAGTGGGTCTACAGCCTCGCGGTGGTATCATATCTGCTGGCTGTGCTGGTTGCCGGTCTGCTGGCTGCCGGGCGGGCGCGCCAGCCGTTGCTGGCGCTGGGTGTGCCGCTTGCCATCACCACCATGCATCTGGCCTGGGGCGCGGCCTTCTGGTGGGGGCTGCTCCGCCTGCGGCGCGCCGTCAAAGAGACCTCCCTGAAATGACCTTCCCTCACAAAGCCTCTAAATCCACTCAATGGCGTTTGCGCATGGGCGAGCGCCGCGCCCTGGTGGTCCTGGGTGACTTTTTAATGGCCTCCGCCGCGCTCGGGCTGGGCATTGCCCTCTGGGCGATTGCCGACGTCCCAAAGGTCACGCTGGCAGAATTCTTTCAAACCCGCCTCACGGGCTGGTTTTTCTGGCTGCCCTTTTTGTGGTTGCTCCTGCTGGTGGATAGCTACGACCCGCGCAAAACCGATGACCGCCGCCGCACCTTCCGCGCCGTAACCGCCGCCGCCCTGCTGGGCCTCGTGGCCTACATGGCCATCTACTTCACCTCCGAGCCCAACTCCCTGCCGCGCCGCGGCGTGGCCGCCTTTCTCGTGCTGGGTTACCTCTTTACCCTGCTCTGGCGCATGCTTTACATCCAGATTTTCACCGCCCCGCGTTTTTTGCACCGCGTCCTGCTGGTGGGGGCGGGCAGCACCGGCCAGGCCTTGCTCAAAGTTATTTCTGACCTCTGGCCGCCGCCTTATTACCTCGCCGGCCTGATTGACGATGACCCTGAAAAGCAGGCCACTGACCTCTACGGCTACAAGGTGCTCGGCAGCAGCGATACCCTGCTGGAAATCGTCGAGCGCGAAAACATCTCGGACATCATCGTCGCCATTTCCGGGTTCATGCGTTCGCGCATGTTCCAATCTCTGTTGGATGCCCAGACCCTCGGCGTACAGATTACCCGCATGCCCGTCGCCTATGAGGAACTGCTCGGCCGCGTACCGGTCAACCACCTCGAAGCCGACTGGATGCTGCGCAACTTTGTGGATGAAGCCCGCGTCGGCGCCTTTTACCGCCTCGGCAAGCGCCTGCTGGATGTCATCGGCGGCCTCATCGGCGTCGCCATTCTGGTCGTCATTGGCCCCTTCATTGCCCTCGCCATCCTCATAGAAGATGGCTCGCCAGTCGTCTTCCAGCAACTGCGGGCCGGGCAGGGCAACCGCCCCTACAAAATCTACAAATTCCGCACCATGGTCACCAATGCCGAAAAGGAGGGCCAGCCCCAGCTCGCCAAAGAAAACGACGACCGCACCACCCGCGTCGGCCGCATCCTGCGCAAAACCCATCTGGATGAGTGGCTGCAATTCGTCAATGTCCTGCGCGGCGAGATGAGCCTGGTCGGCCCCCGCCCGGAACGCCCCGAATTTGTCGAACACTTTCAGGAAGAAATTCCCTTTTACCGGGCGCGCCTGCTGGTCAAGCCCGGCATCGCCGGCTGGGCCCAGATTCATTTTGCCTACGCCGCCACCATGGAAGAGATGGTCATGAAGCTGGAATATGACCTCTATTACATCAAGCACCGCAACCTGTGGCTGGATATCGTCATCATCCTGCGCACCATCGCCACCGTCATCGGTTTCCGGGGGCGCTGACCGATGGCCCAGGAAGGCTTCCACCTCCGCAACCGCTATATCTTTCTGCTTGACCTGGCCCTCACGGCCTTTGCCGTGCTGGCTTCGTTCGTCATTCGCCTCGACCTCAACCAGTTCGTGCTGGATTACATCCCCACCGCCGCCTGGATGATTTTGCTGGCCTGCATCATCAAGCCGCTGGTCTACCGCCGCTTCGGCCTCTACCAGCGTTTCTGGGTCTATGCCAGCACCCCCGAACTGCGCCTGATTGCCATCGCCGCCAGCGTGTCCTCGCTGCTGGTCGGGGCGGGCATGTTCGGCCTGTACGCCCTGCGCGTGTTCGTGTTCTTCCCCCGCACTGTGCTGGCGATTGACTGGGCGCTCTCCCTGCTGCTGCTCGGGGCGGTGCGCTTTGCCCCGCGCCTGCTGGCCGAAAACCGCCGCCGCGAACGCCCCCCCGCCGGCCGCCTGCGCCAGGCGCTCATCGTCGGGGCCGGGGATGCCGGGGCGCTGGTGGTGCGCGAATTGCAGAAGAACCCGCAACTGCGCCTGCACCCGCTTGCCTATCTGGATGATGACCCCAACAAGCAGGGCTACCGCATCCATGAAGTGGAAGTGGTCGGTACGTTGGCCGACTTGCCCGCCCAGTTGGATGCCCGCCCGGTGGACGAGGTCATCTTTGCCATTCCCAGCGCCCCCGGGGCGGTCCTGCGCCAACTGGCGGAGGTCTGCCGTCGCTATGGCGTGCCCTTCCGCACCATGCCGGGTATCTACGAACTCCTCGGCGGGGTCATCAGCATCAGCCGCCTGCGCCAGGTGGATATCACCGACCTGTTGCGCCGCGCCCCCACCCGCACCGATGATGAGCGCGTTGGCTTGAGCCTGCGCGGCAAGCGTGTGCTGGTCACGGGCGCGGGCGGCTCGATCGCCAGCGAGTTGTGCCGCCAGGTGGCGCGCTGGGGCCCGGCCGAAATCATCCTCCTCGGCCACGGCGAGAACAGTATTTTCGCCCTGTTGCTGGAACTGGAAGAATCTTTCCCGGCCCTCGCCCTCCAACCCGTCATCGCCGATGTGCGCGACGCTGGCCGCATCGAAGCCATCTTTCAGGCTCACCGCCCGCAGGTCGTCTTTCACGCCGCCGCCCACAAGCACGTCTCGCTGATGGAAAAGAATGTCGAAGATGCCGTCACCAACAACATCCTCGGCACCCGTAATGTGGTCGCCGCCGCCCGCCAGCAGGGCGTGGAACGCCTGGTGATGATTTCCACCGATAAGGCCGTGCGCCCCAGCAGCGTGATGGGCGCTACCAAGCGCCTGGCCGAAATGCTGGTGCTGGATGCCGCCCGCAGTGGCGCCGCTTTCAGCGTGGTGCGCTTTGGCAACGTCCTCGGCAGCCGCGGCAGCGTGGTGCCAATCTGGGAACGCCAGATTAAAGCCGGCGGCCCCATCACCATCACTCACCCGGATGTCGAACGCTATTTCATGACCATCCCCGAAGCCGTCCATCTCGTCCTGCAGGCCTTTGCCGTCGGGCAGGGCGGCGAAGTCTTCCTGCTGGATATGGGCCAACCGGTGCGCATCGTCAATCTGGCCGAAGACCTTATCCGCCTCTCCGGCCTGGAACCCGGGCGGGATGTTGAAATCATCTTCACCGGGCTGCGGCCAGGCGAAAAGCTCACCGAAGAACTGGCCGAAGAAGGCGTGGCGCGCCTGCCCACCGCCCACCCGGAAGTCCACCGCCTCGCCGAAGAACCGCCGCTGGCCGGCGCGGCCCTCTCCCAGCGCGTGGCTGAACTCGCCCAGCTCGCCCAGGATGGCGATGTGGATGCCGTCCTGCGCCTGCTGGATGACAGCGTCCCCGGCGGCCATATCCGCAGCACCCCGCCGCCCGACCTCACCTCGGTCGTGTAGCCCGGATGCCGATGCAAACTCAACCGCACCTTCTCCAAACCCCCCAGTGGGGGGCGCTCAAATCTGAATTCGGCTGGCGCGCCGAAACGCTGCCCGGCGGCCTGCTGGCGCTCTTTCGGCAGTTGCCGTTGGGCTTCAGCGTGGGCTATGTCCCCAAAGCCCCGCCCGCTGGCGATTGGCCCGCCTGGTTGCCTGAACTGGAGCGCCTGTGCCGCCAGCAGCGCGCCGTGTTCCTCAAAATCGAACCGGATGCCTGGCAGGATGACCCCCAACCCTTTGACTTTGCTGCCGCCGGCTTTCGCCCCGCTGCGGCCATCCAGCCGCCCCGTACCGTGGTCATTGACCTGACCGGCAGCGAGGACGACCTGCTGGCCCGCATGAAGCAAAAAACCCGTTACAACCTGCGCCTGGCCGAGAAAAAAGGCGTGCAGGTACGCCCGCTGGCCGATGTGACCGTCTTTGCCGAAATGATGCAGGTCACCGCCGAGCGCGACGGCTTTGGCATTCACTCCCCGGCCTATTACCGCCGCGCCTATGAGCTGTTCCACCCGGATGGCCTGTGCGAGCTGTTCATGGCTGAATTTGAAGGCCAGCCGCTGGCCGGGCTGATGGTCTTTGCCAGCGGCGACCGCGCCTGGTATCTGTACGGCGCGTCCACCAATGCCCACCGCCACCTCATGCCCACCTACCTGCTGCAATGGGAAGCCATGCGCTGGGCGCGCAGTCGCGGCTGCCAGACCTACGACCTCTACGGCGTGCCGGACTATCCCGAAGACATCCTCGAAGCCGAATTTTCCAACCGCCATGACGGCCTGTGGGGCGTGTACCGCTTCAAACGCGGCTTTGGCGGGCAGGTACGCCGCAGCGCCGATGCCTGGGACAAAGTGTATAACCCGTTGCTCTATAAAATTGCGATGATTTTACGGCGAGGCGCAAATTAGAAATGGCAAATGAGAAAAAAGACAACAGGCTGTTTGCTATTTTGCAGGAAAGCCAATATAAAGAACCCTGTCACCCTGAGCGCATGGAGTTGGGCGAAGCCCAACTCTTAAGCAAACGCCAAAGGCGTTTGCCAGCGAAGGGTCGCGAGTCGGGATTGTTTTCCAGCGAGACAGTCTGAAAGAAGAGCGTTGAACGCGATCCCTCGCTACGCTCGGGATGACAGGATTGTGATGAGAAAAATCTGCAACAGAGAATTTCTAATTTCTAATTTGCGCCTTGATTGGTTGCCCTGATGGACCGCGCCCCCTGGAACACCCTCCTCGCCTCCTTCCCCGACACCCCCATCCTCCAGACCTGGGAATGGGCCGAAGTCAAACGCCCCGTCGGCTGGCTGCCGCACTTCAAAACCTGGGAAGTTAGCGGCCAGACCGTCGCCCTTGCCCTCGTCCTCGAACGCACCCTCACCCTGCCCGGCATGGCCGCCCGCCTGCGCATGCACTACAGCCCGCGCGGCCCGGTCCTCAAAGACTGGGCCGATGCCCCCCTGCGCGCCCGTGTCCTCACTGACCTGACCGCCTTCGCCCGCCAGCGCCGCGCCTTCTTCCTCAAACTCGACCCGGACGTGCCCACCGGCTGGGGTGAACCCGGCGCGCCAGACCACCAGCCCAACCCCGCCGGGCTGGCCTGGCAGCGCGAACTGGAGCAGGGCGGCTGGCGCTTCTCCGGCGAGCAGGTGCAATTCCGCAATACCGTTGAACTTGACCTGCAACCGGACGAAGACAGCCTGCTGGCCGCCATGAAACAGAAAACCCGCTACAACATCCGCCTCGCCCAGAAAAAAGGCGTCACCGTCCGGCCGGGTGGGGCGGCGGACTTCGAGACCCTCTACCGCATGTACGCCGAAACCGCCGTGCGGGATGGCTTTGCCATTCGCGACCGCAAATATTACCTGCACCTCTGGCAGACCTTCCTCGCCGGCGGCCTGCTCACCCCGCTGTTGGCCGAGGTTGGCGGCGAGCCGGTCGCCGGGCTGCTGCTGTTCCACATCGGCGATACCGCCACCTATATGCACGGCATGTCGCGTGACCTGCACCGCAACCTCATGCCCACCTATCTGCTCCAATGGGAAGCCATGCGTGTAGCCAAAAACCACAACTGCACCCGCTACGACCTGTGGGGCG
>CAZEQN010000130.1:4115-7235 GCA_964514335.1 uncultured Anaerolineaceae bacterium | reverse complement strand
CGTGAAGGTCGTGGTAATGCGGCCGAACGCAGAAACTGGAAAAAACGATGGCCGAATCTGATTTTCTGAACCTGATTGATTCCTCCCCCAACCCGCTGCTGTTCGATGGGGCGATGGGGACGCAACTGCATCTGCGCGGGGCTTCGTTTGAGTCCTGTTTTGATGTGCTGAACCTGAAGAACCCGGCTCTGGTGGCGCAAATTCATCATGACTACATCATGGCGGGGGCGCAGGTGGTGATGACCAACACCTTCGGGGCCAACCGCTTCAAACTGGCTGACCACGGCCTGGCCGATAAGGTGACTGAAATCAACCGGGCCGGGGTGGAACTGGCGCGCAAAGCGGTGGATGCTTCGTTCAAGGCGGTGCTGGTAGCCGGGGATGTGGGGCCGCTGGGGGTGCGCCTGGCGCCGTTTGGCCGCGTGCAACTGGAGCAGGCCCGGGCGGCGTTTGCCGAGCAAATCGGGGCGCTGGCGGAAGCGGGCGCAGATGTCATTATCATTGAGACCATCACCGACCTGTACGAAGCCTGCGAAGCCATCTACGCCGCCCGCGATGTGTGCGCCCTGCCGGTGATTGCCAGCATGACTTTCACTCGCGATGACCGCACTCTGTTGGGTGACTCACCGAGCAAGGTGGCGTTGAAATTACAGGAGGCTGGGGCGGATGTGATTGGCGTGAACTGCTCTGGTGGGCCGGCGCAGATTTTGCGGATTGTGAAAGAGATGAAGCGGGTTGCCCCGGAGGCGCGCTACTCGGTGATGCCCAATGCCGGCTGGCCGGAACGGGTGGGCGGGCGCATCATGTACCCGGCCGGGCCGGAGTACTTTGGCGATTATGCCCTGGCTTTCCGGCATGCAGGCGTAGCCCTGATTGGCGGCTGTTGCGGTACCACGCCGGAGCACATCCGGGCGATGCAGGTGGCCCTGGAGAAAACCCCTGAGTCAGAGTACACCAATGGCTTGAGCATCCGGGTGGCCGAGCCGACCCGCGAAGAACTCACTGAGGATACGCCCTCGCAACTGGCGCAGAAACTGGCGCAGGGCGTGTTTGTGGCGGCGGTGGAAATGAGCCCGCCGCGCGGCCTTTCGACCCACAAGATGCAGGCCGGGGCCGGGCTGCTGGCAGATGCAGGCGCAGACGTAATCAACGTGGCCGACAGCCCGATGGCGCGCATGCGGATGAGCCCCTGGGCGGTCAGCGAACTGATTCAGCAGAACATCGGCATTGAAACCACGCTGCACTTCCCGACCCGCGGCCGCAACCTGCTGCGGGTGCAGGGCGACCTGCTGGCGGCGCACGCCATCGGCATCCGCAATGTGTTTGTGGTGATGGGCGACCCGACCCACATCGGCGATTACCCGGAAGCGATGGACAACTACGACCTGGTGCCGACCGGCCTGCTGAAGCTCATCAAACAGGGCTTTAACATGGGGCTGGACCATTCGGGTACGGAAATTGGGCAGCCGACTTCGTTCTTCGTGGGGGCGGCCTTGAGCTTGAGCATGCGGGATGCCGAGCGCGAAATCAAAGTGCTGCGGCGCAAACTGGCCAGCGGGGCGGACTTCTTCCTGACCCAACCGGTGTTTGACCCGGCCGAAGCCAAAGCTTTTCTGGACCAGTACGCCGCCGAGTATGGTCCGCTGGACAAGCCGATTCTGACGGGCATCCTGCCGCTGTATAACGAACGGCATGCGGCCTTTTTGCACAACGAAGTGCCGGGCATTGACATCCCGGAGGCGTACCGGGAGCGCATGGCGGCGGCGGGCGAGGACGCGCCCCAGGAGGGTATCCGCATTGCGCTGGAATTGATTGAGGCCATCCGCCCGATTTCGCAGGGCGTGTACCTGATGCCGCAGTTCAGCCGCTATGAAATCGCGGCCGAGATTGTGGAGGCGGTCAAGGGCGGGTAGGCACGGGGGCAGGAAAACAGGTACACAAGTAAACAGGTAGACACGGAGGCAGGGGGACAAGGGGATGGGGAGAGAATAGAGAGCAGAGATTAGAGAGCCGCGCGAAGCGGCAGTTGCTGGAAATAGAATGTAGGGGTCGAGCTTAGCTCGACCCCTACAGTGTTAATCTGGCGGGTGAGCAATCCCAACCGAGCCGCGCAATTTATCTCCCGCGCAGGCGAACAAAATCCATTATCCACCCAACAGGCGGGCGTAGAGGGTGAGGAGTTTCTCGGTTTCGCGGCGCTCATCGGCGTGCTGCTCGACATAGGCGCGGCCGAGGGCGGCGGCCTGCTGGCGTTCGGCCGGGTTTTCGGCGGCCCAGCGCAGGGCGGCGCGCAGGGCATTCTGGTCGCCGACCGGCACGCGGCGGGCGAGCGGGCCAGCCTGTAATAATTCAGCGTATTGGGGCAGGTCGCCCAACACTGGAAACGACCCGCAGGCGAGGGCTTCCAGCAAACTCTGGGGCAGGCCGTCGCTCTCCGGCATCATGACGGTCACATCCGCCAGCGCGAACACTTCCGGCATCTCGGCGTGCGGCAACTGGCCGATAAAGCGCACCCGGTCGGCGATGCCGCGGTCCTCGGCGAGGCGTTTGAGGCGGGCGATGAAGCCGGACTCGGCCGCAACCTCGGCCACCAGCAGGGTGGCGGGTGGACCGCCGCCCTGCACATAATCGGCAAAGGCGTTGAGGATGATGTGCTTGTTGTAAAAAGCCGAGCCGCCGCGCGGGTCAAGGAAGACCAGGTCGCCGGGCGGAATCTGCCAGCGCGTGCGCAGGGCGGCGGTGTCAAGGTCAGGCCGGAAGCGGGCGAGGTCAATACCCCAGGTCAGGCGCACCAGTTTTTCGCGAGTGTCGCTGGTCTGCAATACGGCCGCGTCCATCCAGTCTGATTTGGTGGTAATGGCATCGGCGCGTTTGAGGAGCAGGCGGGTGAAGGGCGCCCAGGGAAGTTGCAGGCCCTGGGTGGCGGTGATGTCGCTGCCCATGGCGGTGACGACCAGCGGCCCGCGCCAGCGTGCCAGCGGCAGGGCGGCCAGGCCCTTGCTGGCGTAGTGGACGTGGATGAGGTCGGGTTGGATGGCGCGCAGGGCGCGGTGCAGGAAAAGCGGCTCCAGCAGGCTGCGGGCCAGCGGGGCGCGGGCCCATGAAGGCAGGGCATGGGCG
>CAZEQN010000130.1:0-4105 GCA_964514335.1 uncultured Anaerolineaceae bacterium | reverse complement strand
CGTCCGTCGTCGCGGTCGCGATCCCTGTCCCGTTCGCGGTCCCGCCCGTCGTGCGGCCCCGCGTCGTCACCGTCGCGAGCGCCCCTCGGACCACGGGCGTGGGGCCCGGGGGGCGCGGGCCCATGACGGCAGGGCTGGGGCGTTTACGTCCGGGATGGGGGCGGGCTGGGCGGCGAACCAGTGAATGTCATGCCCGGCCTGCAAGCCGAGGCGGCCGCGCCCGGCCACCAGCGGGCTGTGCGGGTTGCCGAAAATCAGCAGGCGCGCCATGCCACGTCAGCGCAGGTGCTTGTTGCTGTCCATGTCGAACCACATCGCAAACAGCAGGAACTGAATGCCGGTGATTGCGGCGAACATGAAGGCGAGGGTGTTGATGGGCGGGGCGTTGCCGGTTTCGTACATGCGCCACAGGATGCGCGCCCCCAGTAGCACGCTGCCACCCAGCAGAGCGAAAGCAAAACTGTAGAAGAACACCAGCGGGTGAAAATCGCGGATGATGTATTTCTCTTTCATGCGCCAGAGGAAATTCTTGACCAGCAGCCACGAGAGGCGCGGCACGACTTTGCGCAATTTGATGCCGGACTTTTCGCCGATGTTGTACACCGGCCGCACGGGCACATCCCGCACGCGCTGGTTGTAGACGTTCAGCATCACGAGGATGTGGTTGGGGTAGCCGTAGCGCGAGTAGAGTTTGTCCAGCGGCATGAGTTCAATGGCGGCGCGTGAGATGGCGGTGTAGCCGGTCTGGCTGTCAGCGACGTGCCAGTAGCCGGAAGCGATTTTGGTGAGCAGTGAGAGGGTGGCGTTGCCGAGGTAGCGGTAACGCGGAATGGTCTCCCAGGCTTCGCCGGTGAACAGGCGGTTGCCTTTGACATAGTCGCACTCGCCGCGCACCACTGGCGTGATGACGGCTGGCAGGTCGTCCGGGTCCATCTGGGCGTCGCCGGCCATCACCGCCACCACGTCCATGCCATCGGCGGCGGCCTGCTGGTAGCCGCGCACAATCGCTTTGCCGACGCCCTGATTGCTCTTGAGGCGCAGGTAGGTCAGGCGTTTTTTGTGTTTGCGGTCGGCGAGGTAAGCGGCCACGCGGGCTTCGGTTTCGTCGGTGCTGAAGTCATCCACAATGTAGATGCGGTCGACATAGGCGGGCATGGTTTCAATCACGCGGCCAATCAGCAATTGTTCGTTGTAGGCGGGCACGACCACGCCGATTTTTTTACGTTCAAACATAGGCTCTCTCTGGGCTTTCGAGGTGGATTCGGCTTTATTGTATCCCGCTTCCGAGGAGGCGGTGAAACACGGCCAGTTCCATTTCGGCCACCCGGTCAAGCGAGAAGTTCTGGAGGGCGTAGGCGCGGGCGGCGGCGCCCAGACGGGCGCGGCGGGGGGCATCGGCCAGCAACGTACCCAGGGCGGCGCGCAGGTCGGCCGGTGAGGTGCCGCACAGCCAGCCGGTCTGGTCGTGCTGGAGCAGTTCGCGGATTCCGGGCACGTCGGTGCCCAGCACGGGCAGGCCGCAGGCCAGCGCCTCGACCAGCGTCTTGGGGTGGCCTTCGTAATGTGACGGCAGCACAAAGAGTGTGCTGGCCTGCAATTGGGCGGGCAGGCTGGCGTGGGGCAGGTTGCCGGGTAGTTGCAGGCGCACGCCGAGCTCGGCCGCCCGCGCTTCCAGTTGCGGCCGCAGGCTGCCTTCGCCAATCATCAACAGGTCCACGTCCAGCCCGGCGGCGGCTTCCACCAGGGCCAGCGGGTTCTTCTGGGCTTCGAGCCGCCCGATAAAACACAGGCGCGGGGTAGCGGGCGGGGCGGCGGCCGGAGTGAACAGGTCGGTATCTACGTAGTTGGGGATGATGGCGATGTCTTCGGGCGGGACGGCGTAGCGGCGAATGATTTCGGCGCGGATGGCGGCGGTGGTGACGATAATCTGGTCGGCCTGGGTGAAGACGCGCTGTTCCAGCCGGCGGGCGGCCTGTGCCTGGGGCGAATCGGGGCCGTGGGCGCGCTCGTTGAATTCGGAGAACAGGTAGCCGCCGCGGGCGATAAAGGGCGCATGGCCGCGGCGGGCGGCGAAGAGGGCGGTGAGCGCGCCGGGGGTCTGGTTGCTTTTCGCCAGCCAATTGCCGTGGCCTTTATAGATGAAGTTCAACCAGAAGCGGTAGAGGGCGGGGGGCAGGTGGCGGTGATTGCACACGACCTGCAGGCCGGGGAAGCGGGCGGCAATCTGGCGCTCTTCCGGCCCGCCGTACGAAACGATGGTCACGGCCACACCAGCGGCGAGCAGGCGCTGGTAGAGGGCCAGTTCGCGGCCCAGCAGGCCGCCCTGCTCCCAGGCGTGCAGCGACATGCCCTCGGTCATGAAGAGATGCAAATGCAGGCGGGTCATTTCAGACCGGCCAGGATGGCGGCAATCCGTTCGGCCGCCTGCCCACCGCCGTAGAGGTCATCTTCGTCTTCGGGCAGCGGTTCTGCCAGCGCGGCGCGGATTTCGGCCAGCACGGCGGCGGCGCTTTCCGGTGGGGCGAGGCGATTCCAGCCCAGCTCGACCAGTTCGACCCACTCGGTTTCGTCGCGCACCGTTACGCAGGCGACGCGCTGGAAGTAGGCTTCTTTTTGCACGCCGCCCGAGTCAGTGACAATCAGGCGGGCGGCGCGCTCCAGAGCCAGCATCTCGAGATAGCCAACCGGCTCGATAACCTGCAGAGATTCAGAGAGGGCTGCTAACTCGGGGTGGGCCGCCAGCGTGGCCCGGGTGCGCGGGTGCAGCGGCAGCAAGACCGGCTGGCCGGACTGCCCCAGAGCGGCCAGTATGGCGGCCAGCCGGGCGGGTTCGTCCGTGTTTTCGGCGCGGTGCAGGGTGGCGAGGATGTACTCGCCCGCCGCCTGCCCGTAACGGGCGGGGACATCCGCGGGGGCGAGCGGGCCAAACTGACGGGCGGCATCGTACATCACATCCCCGACCTGATGAATGCGGTCAGGCGGGATGCCCTCGACTACGAGGTTCTGGCTGGCATCATCAGTGGGGGTGAAGAGCAGGTCGGCGGCGTGGTCGGTGAGGACGCGGTTGAGTTCTTCCGGCATGCGGCGGTTGTAGGAGCGCAACCCGGCCTCGACATGCGCAATCGGAATGTGGAGTTTGGCGGCGGCCAGTGCGCCGGCGAGGGTGGAATTGGTATCGCCGTACACCAGGACCCAGCCGGGCTGTTCGGCTTGCAACACTTTCTCGATTTCAATCAGCATGCGGCCGGTCATTTCGCCGTGCGGGCCGGAGCCGACCCCGAGGTTGTAGACCGGGGCGGGCAGGCCGAGCTGGTCAAAGAATATTTGGGAGAGATTGTCGTCGTAGTGCTGGCCGGTGTGCAGCAGGGTTTCGGCCAGGCCGGCGGCGGCGAGGGCGCGCGAGACCACGGCGGCTTTGACGAACTGCGGCCGCGCCCCCACCACGGAAAGGATTTTGGAAACGGGCATGGAGGGCATTATTCACCAGCGCGCCCCCCCTGTCAAGCGGCCGGAAACTGGGGGGATGGAGGGTGATTGAGGCCGGTTTAACCACAGAGGGACAGAGGCACAGAGAAAAACAATAAAGGGAAGCGATTTAGAGGTTGCTTCGCCCTGTTCGCAATGACAACAAAGGGTTCTCAAGGTTCTCACCCCAAAACTGCCGCGGCCCCGGCCGCGTGAGGATTAAGGGAATATGATAAAATCGCTCTATTAATTCATATGGCAGCCGCAAAAATCGTTATTGTTGATGATCAGCGCGAAGTAACCCGGGTACTGCGCTCCGGCCTGGAAAGTCTGGAACAGGAACTGCACATCAGCGAGTTCCTCTCCGGCGAAGAAGCCTGGCTGGAATTGTCGCGCGGGGATGTTGATTTGCTGATTTCAGACGTGCGTTTGCCGGGCATGACCGGCTTTGACCTGATGACGCGCCTGCGCGGCCGCACCCCAACCGCCAAGGTTATCCTCATCAGCGGGGCCGCCGAACAAAAAATCCGCCAGCAGGTGGCGCAGGCCGGGGCGGATGGCTTCTTTTTCAAACCAATTGATTTACCCGATTTTCTGGATGCGGTCGAACGTTGCCTCGGCATGGTCGGCACCATCCTGC